>CACZTA010000095.1 GCA_902783935.1 uncultured Lachnospiraceae bacterium
CTTTCGCTGTAATAGATCCTCCTGCGAAACCGGAGTCATGGCAGGTATAACTCCAATACCGGGTTGATATTATGCTTTCGGATGCCGCGCATATGCGCGTGCAATGCTTTGTGGTATAATTAAGTATATTATTCTCATTGATCACCAGGAGGGGAAAAGAATGGCTATTCTCAATTATGAACCTAATAAACTCGTTATCGGAAAAGGCTCACTGGATGCGGTAAAAGACGTTCCGGGCGAAAGAATAATGATAGTCGCCGGCGGAAGTTCCATGAGGCGCAGCGGAGTGATCGACAGGATCGTTTCGCTTCTTGGCGACAGAGAGGTATTCTTCCACGAGGGAGTCGGCAAAAACCCGACGATCTATGAAGTCAACTCTGGAGTCGAAGATTTCAAAAAGTACACGCCCGATACGGTAATAGCTGTGGGAGGCGGATCCACGCTCGACGCAGCCAAGGCGATGATTTTGTTCTATGAGCATCCGGATCTCGACATCAAAACAGTAACGCCCGAGATCCTTCCGGAAAAACGCGAAAAAATATTCCTCGTAGCGATCCCGTCCACATCCGGCACCGCGTCTGAAGTGACGAGGACGAGTGTCGTGACCGATCCCGACAGGGGACTCAAGATCCCTCTGAACTGCATGGCCAATAAACCGGACATCGCGATCCTGGATCCGGATCTCACTATGACGCTTCCTGACAATGTTGTTGCTGAGACCGGAATGGACGCGCTCACACACGCTGTCGAGTGCTATCTCAGGCCTGATTGTGACGATTTCAATCTGGCACTGACCCAGTACGCGATACTCGGGATCATGAAATGGCTCCCGATCTCATTTACTGAGAAGACTGAAGAGGCCCGCGAGAGGATGCACAATTTCCAAAGCATGGCCGGCATGGCATTCACCAATGTTGGACTCACGATGGTCCACGGCATTTCGCATGCTTTCGGCGGATACTACGATTATCCGCACGGTCTTACGAACGGCGTCATCCTTCCGTATGTCCTTGAATACAACAAAGCCGTCCCGTCAGTGGCGGAAAAGATGGAAGGGCTCGCCAAGCTTCTCGGAGTGGATGATTTCATTCAGGCGATCAGGGATATAAGGAGTTATCTGGGTATTCCAAATACGATCCGTGATATGGGTCTCGATGAGGAAACGTATCTGAAAGACCTCCCGGTCGTCGCGAAGAATTCGCTCATGGGTCCGACCAAATTCAATCCGATCGTCATGACGGAAGATACGATAAAAGTAGTTATCGATGCTGCATACTACGGAAAAAGTCTGCTTTAATATAACCTGACACAGGGACGGTTCTCATGCCAAGACAGAGCATGCGGACCGTCCTGTTATCATATGGGGAGTTCATGATGGTTTACACTGAATGGGACCAGGGATCGGTTCATAAGATCGTCGAAAATCAAAAAGCATTCTTCCGCACGAATTCGACGCTCGATGTCGAATGGCGCATCGCGCAGCTGAAGAGACTGAAAGCAGTAATTCGGCTTTATGAGCCGAAGATACTGGAAGCTTTGTCGGAAGATCTCGGCAGACACCCGAACGAAGCATATTTCTGCGACGTCGGCAGCACGATCCTTGAGATAAATGAGACTATACGCGGACTTAAGCGCTGGGCCAAACCGGAAACCCATTACAGCGGGCTGCTTTGTTTCCCAAGCGTCCTGACAAAGGTCTATAAGATGCCTTACGGCACGACACTCATCATCAGTCCGTTCAATTTCCCGTTCATTCTTTCGCTTGGGGTGCTCGCCGCGAGCATAGCAGGTGGTAACACCGCAGTGATCAAGGCGAGTTCAAAATCAGCGAACTGCACGCGCGTGCTCAAGAAAATGATGTCGGACGCGTTCCCGCCCGAGTATGTGACCGTTATCGACGGCGGTCACGATGTCGCGGACATGTGTCTCGAGGAGCGTTTCGATAAGATTTTCTATACGGGTTCTCCGCGGGTAGCGAAACATGTCATGGAGCGAGCGTCAGTGAATCTGACTCCGGTCGCGCTAGAACTTGGAGGGGAGACCGGCAACTGGTGCATCGTGAGAAAGGATGCAGACCTCAGGGATGCGGCGCGCAAGATCGCGTTCTTCAAGATCTGCAACAGCGGGCAGATATGCATAGATGTGAACCAGGTCGCGGTAGCTTCGGAGGTCGCGGACGAGTTTGTTGAGGAGCTGAAGGCTGAGGTGATACGCCAGGTTGGCGAACACCCAAGTGACAATCCCGAGTATCCGCGCCTGATAACAAAGGCGGCTTACGAGAAATGCGCTCTCACGGCTGAGCGCTATGAGGACAGGATCGTGTTCGGCGGCAGGGGCGTTCCGTCGGAACGGAAATTCGACACCACTATTATTTATCCGGTTGATATAAACGAAGAAATTGTGGGGCGCCAACTCTTCTCGCCGCTGCTTCAGGTTGTGACGTATCCGGATGCGGAGATCGACGGACTGCTCAAAACGATTTCAGAACGCGAGCACGGATTAGCGTTGTACGTATTCACGAAGGATCGCAAGTGGGCGGATCACGTAATGTCGACCATGCAGTTCGGCGGCGGATGCGTCAACGAAGTCTGCATCCACATGATGGTCAAAGGCGTCCCGTTCAACGGCACCGGGCACTCCGGCATGGGGGCTTATCACGGTGAGTGGGGCTTCAGGGAGTTCACGCATCCGCAGACAGTTCTGTTCGGTAAGACAAAGTTCAATCTTCCGCTCCGCGAGCATCCGTACAGCGGAGCGAAGAACAAATATAAAGATAAACTGGTAAGACTGGTTGAGAGGTAAAGGGGTGTGACCTATGAAAAACAGGAATCAGTATACGCTGCGCGAGCGTCTCGCATATTGGTTCGACAACAGAATGGCGGAAGGATTTTTGCCGAAGGTCAGACTTCTCCTGATAGTAACACTTTTGTTCGTGGTGCTCATGGGTGCGTTGGCGGCACTCTCGCACGGAAGTCTGACAGGAAACTTCGGACAGGATTTCCTGCGGTCGCTCATGTATTCGATCGGTAAAGGGGGAGCTTTGAACACAGATGATACAGGAGTGTCATTCGTTTACTTCCTGGTCATGCTTCTCTCGATATTCTACTGCATGTTTTTCTCCGCGATACTGATAGGGCTTATCAGTAACGCGCTGAGGTCAAAAGTTGAGGAGCTCGGAAAGGGTCACAGCCGGGTACTCGAGAGTGGCCACACACTGATACTCGGTTTCAATGACGCGGCTTTCGTGCTCATCGGTGAACTGATGGAAGCAAACCGGAACCGAAAGAATCCAGGGGC
>CACZTA010000096.1 GCA_902783935.1 uncultured Lachnospiraceae bacterium
GCATACGGGTCCAGAAGGATTTTTGTCCTGTCAAAGAGCAGGCCTTTCCCGGGATCATAAGGGCCGTCAAAGCGGTACCCGTATTCCGTGGTCTCGACATTGATGTCAAACACCATCATGGCGTAGACATTTCCGATGCGGAACTCCTCCGGAAACGGGATCTCGACAAACGGCTCATACTCGCCGTGATGAAAGAGCAGCAGGGAACAGGCCGTCGCCTCTTTGGAAAAGATGCTGAAGTTCACAGCCTCCCCGATGATTGTCGCGCCGTAGGGAAACACGCGTCCGGCGCGGTATCTTATACCGTTAAGCTCATGTGTTGGAAAAGTGTCGATCAGCAGCATACTTACCCCCGGATAATGCACCAGATAACCGGTATGAAAAGTGCGGGCAGACAGTTAAGCGTATGAAAGTTCTTTACTTTCATGATGGAAAGACCGGACATGGCGATCAGAAAGCCGCCGACAATCGAGATTTCCGTCATCATGACGTCTGTGATAAAGCTGCCGAGCAGCACCGTCAGAAGATAAATCGATCCCTGCCACAGAAACAGGATTCCCCCCGCCAGCGCCATCCCGACACCGTAAGTCGTCCCGAGCACCATCGACGTCACGAAATCCAGCGATGCATTTGTAAAAAGATAGGTGTGGTCTCCGTACAGTGCGCTCTGCACGGGTCCGAGAATCGACAGCGTCCCGATGCAGAAAATCAGGCAGCCGGTCACAATTCCCTGTCCGAGACTGCCGCTGTCATCCTTCCGCTTTGTGAGGCGTTCCACCCTCTCATCGAGCTTCAGCAGCGTCCCGATGAGACAGCCGGCAGCGAGACTGACGATAAAAAGGACCGGATAGGAGCTCTTCGGCATGTTCTGCACCACTGCATTGATGCCAAGGCCGAATGCTGCGAGCCCCATGACATTCATCAGGCTGTTGGTGAGCTCTTCATTCATGACCTTCCGGAACAGGCCCCCGATCAGGCTGCCCGCCACGATGGTCCCGACATTTACAAATGTACCGATCATTACAATCCCCTCATTCCGTTATTTTCAGCAGTTCAATCGCGATTTCCGATCGCGCGCGGGCTGTATCACTCCTTATACAGGAGCTGCCTCTCCGTCATTTCGGCGAACTTTCCGTTCTTTTTAATGAGTTCGTCATAGGTTCCGTCTTCGATGATCTTTCCGTCTTCCAGCATGATAATTCGGTCGCACTGGCGAATGGTCGACAGCCTGTGCGCGATGACAATGCGCGTACATTTCATCTTATCCAGCGATTCGGATACCTGCTTCTGTGTCAGGTTATCCAGCGCGCTCGTCGCTTCATCGAACATCAGGATGCTCGGTTTCGGAGCAACCGCGCGGGCTATCAGGATGCGCTGGCGCTGCCCGCCGGAGATGCCTCCCTGTCCCTCGGAAATCAGGGTGTGCATCCCCATCGGCATCCGCCGGATATCATCGGCAATCCCGGCGATCTCCGCTGCTTCCCAGGCCTCATCCAGCGTCAGCCAGGGAGCCGCGATCGTGATATTTGAATAGATATTTCCGTTAAACAGTTTTCCGCTCTGCAGTACCGTTCCGATTCTGCGCCTGAGGGATCTCAGATCGGTTTTCCTGATGTCATGTCTGTCATAGTACACAGTCCCCTTCTGCGGGGTTTCAAAGCCAAGCATGATTCTTAGAAGCGTGGATTTACCGCATCCGGTTTTCCCGACGATCGCAACATACTGTCCGGGCCGGATCGTCAGTGACAGGTTGTCCAGAATCATCCGGTCACTGTCTTCATACTTAAATGAAATATTATTCAGTTCAATTCTTCCGGAAAGGCCGGTAACCATCTTCTTTTCTTCTGCAGTTTCCGGTTCCGCTTTCATGATGGGACCCGCCATTTCCAGCATCGGCTTCAGCTGCGCGATTCCGGCCGCTATGCCGGCGATGGCCAGAAATGCACTGTTGACCATTCCGTAAGCCGAATTGAATGCATAGTACTCTGCCACGGAAACGCCCGAGCGCACCGA
>CACZTA010000097.1 GCA_902783935.1 uncultured Lachnospiraceae bacterium
ACGATCCCCGAGCTCGCGGCGGTAAGCGGGTTTTCCGAGAGCCATTTCATGAATTTCTTCAGACAGAATGCGGGCATGACATGCATCCGCTATATCAATCATTACCGGATTCAGAAAGCGGCAAATGCACTGGCGGGCACTGCGCAGCCGGTGATGGAGATCGCGCTTGACAGCGGATTTGACAATGTATCCTACTTCAATCTTCAGTTCCGGCGGGAGTTCGGAATGACGCCGCGGGAATTCAGGCATGCGCACGGAGGGGGAAGGGTATGATAAAAATCGGCGTCATCTCTGATACACACGGACGGCTCCGGCCGGAAGTCTGTGAAGCGCTCAGAGAATGCAGCGTGATCCTGCATGCCGGCGACATAAACCGGCAGGAGATCCTCGACCGCCTGGCGGAAACCGCACCGGTGACCGCTGTCCGGGGAAATAATGACAGGCAGTGGGCGGAACATCTCCCGCTGACGGCAGAGACGGAAATCGAAGGCGTCCGCATCTGCATGGCGCATAAAAAGGCGGATCTTCCGAAAGACCTCTCCGGGCGGGATCTCGTGATTTACGGGCATACACACAGATATGAGGAGTACCGCCGGGGCGGTCAGATTTTTCTGAACCCGGGCAGCTGCGGACCGAGGCGGTTTAACCAGGAAATCACAATGGCGCTGGTCAGCGCGGAAGGCGGGCGCGTGACGGATGTCCGGAAGGTGGTTATCCCGAACATGGGGAAACGGACGTATCAGTCCCGCGGAAATCTGCATGAAGATATAGAGCGTGCGGTAAAGGAAATACAAAAGGGGCGGTCAGTTGATGAGATCGCGGCAGTCCTGCATATGGACCGCGCCCTGGCAGACCAGATCTGCAGGCTGTACCTGACGCATCCGGGGGTGGATGCGGACGGCATCATGACAAAAATGGGACTGTGATAACGGAAACAGATGTAAAAGGAGGAAAAATGAGACTGCTCGGAAATATTTTATGGTTTATCTTCGGCGGGTTTATCAGCGGAATGGGCTGGATCATATCCGGCATCCTGTGGTGCATAACGATTATCGGGATCCCGTACGGGCTGCAGTGCTTCAAGTTTGCGACGCTCTCCTTCTGCCCGTTCGGCAAGGAGATTGCGTACGGCGGAGGAGCCGTTTCGTTTCTCGTCAATGTGATCTGGCTGTTTATCTGCGGATGGTGGATGGCGGTCGGAAATTTCCTGATTGGCTGTATCTGGTGCATAACGATTATCGGCATTCCATTCGGGAAGCAGTTCTTTAAGATCGCGAAGCTGTCCCTGGCACCGTTCGGTGCCACTGTTTACACGGTGAGGTAACAGGATGGACGGCCTGTGCAGGGAATGCGCGTATCTGACATATGATGAGGATTTCGATGAATATGTCTGTGACGCGGAAATAGACGAGGATGATTATTACCGCCTGATGACGGGGCATCATAAAAGCTGCCCGTACTATCGGAACGGAGATGAGTACCGGGTTGTGAGGAAGCAGATGTGAATAAAAAAGTTCTGATTATCAATACCGGGGGAACGCTGTCTTCTGTGGCGAAGGAGCACGGGCTGACGCCGGGGCTCACGACGGAATCCATGCTGCAGGAACTCCATATCGTAGCGGGAGAGGCGGAACTCACGACGCAGGAATTTGCCTCTCTGGACAGCGCGAATATTTTCCCCGAGGACTGGGCCCGTCTCGCGCAGGTCATCAGCCGGCAGCGGGACATGTATGACGGGATGGTGGTGATCCACGGAACGGATACACTCGCCTATACGTCGTCCATGCTGTCCTTTATGCTGCAGAATATCCGGATCCCGGTCGTTGTGACCGGCAGCCAGCTGTCGATCTCCAACCCCGTGGCGGATGCCATGGAAAACCTGCGCTGTGCGATTTATATGGCGCAGAGCGGGTGCCCGGGCGTCTTCGTCGCATTCAACAGAAAAGTGATGCTCGGATGCCGCACGTCCAAGGTGCGGTCGCTCAGCTTTGACGCTTTTGACAGCATTAACTGTGAAAATGTCGCCGAGATCAGCTCCATCGGCATGAAAATCAATGAGCACATGCTCCAGAAGAAAAAGGGCGTTTTCCGCCTGCAGGACCGGTACTGCCCGGACGTGGCCGTCATCAGGCTGTTCCCCGGAATTCACAGGGAAGTGCTCCAGATGTATGCGGAAAACGGGTACAGGGCTTTTTATATCGAAGCGTTCGGCCTGGGGGGCGTGCCGTTTATCCGGCACGATTTTATCAGCGGGATACGGGGGCTGACGGAGCAGGGGATGACGGTTCTCGTCGGTACGCAGTGCCTCTATGAAGGGAGCAGCCTCGATGTCTATGAGACCGGCCGGCGCGCGCTGGAGGCGGGTGTGCTCCAGGCCTATGACATGACCGCCGAGGCAGCCGTGACCAAGCTGATGTGGGTGCTGGGCCAGTCGGATGATCAACAGGAAATCCGGGAGTATTTTCAGCTGAACCTGTGCGGGGAGGTTTCGGTCCCGTCGTGAGGCGGGGCGGAAGGCTGCTGTATCCTGATGCGGAGAATGTTACCGAAGGGGACCTGCGTATCGTCCACGCGGACCGTCCGGGTGATTTCCGCGTCAACAGACCGGCAGACGCCGGTGAGGGTATGATACTGCCCTCTGTATGCGCGGGTGTCACTGTCCCCGCCGCTGCAGGGGACAAAGTATGTGACGGAGACGGAGGGCAGATGCCCGCCGTCTTTTTTCGTGCCGCAGATCATCCGGTGCAGGGCGCGAAGGCAGAGGTCGATTTCCGCAATTTCGTCTTCCGTGATCTCCCTCCTGGTCTCGTACGGGACTGTCCGTATGTCGAGTGCTTCGTCAAAGCCTCTCAGGGCATCGAAGGGGGCGAAGATCTTGGCTCTTTTTCCGATATCCATATGCGGGTGCCGTGTCAGAAAGGCATCCGTTTTTCTGTGCAGCGGTTTTCCCTTCATAAGGACATGGCGGTAACGGAATCCGGGAGGGATGGGAATATTGCCGATGGATGCCACGGGTTACACCTCCTTGTCAAAACTCAGCCGGGGAGTCTCCGCCGACAGGCGGCGGGATGCCGGACTAAGCCCGGTGGCCGCCGATCTGCTGATGCCGCTCAAGCGAGGTGGCGCCTTCGAGGAGGCTGGTGCCCCTGAAGACCGCGTTCGC
>CACZTA010000098.1 GCA_902783935.1 uncultured Lachnospiraceae bacterium
CTTATGGTTTTCATGGAAGTCCCGGATCGCCCAGCAGTCAGAGACGAAATGGCCTTCAAATCCCCACTCCGACCGGAGCTTCTTCATCAGGTAATCGCTCGCGCAGCAGGGTTCGCCGTTCGTGCGGTTGTAAGCGCCCATGACCGCTTCCACGCCGGCTTCCTGAACCAGCGTCCGGAATGCGGGCAGATATGTCTCCTCCATATCTTTTTCGGATGCCCGTGCATCGAAGCTGTGCCTCAGGGCTTCCGGTCCGCTGTGAACCGCGAAATGCTTGGCGCAGGCCGCCGTCTTCAGCGTCTCCCCGCTGCCCTGCAGCCCTTTGACAAATGCCGTGCCCAGTCTTGCCGTGAGATGCGGGTCCTCTCCGTAGGTCTCATGCCCGCGGCCCCATCTCGGATCCCGGAATATATTGATATTGGGCGACCACATCGTCAGCCCGTGATAAATATCCCGGTCGCCTTCATCGGAAACGGCATTATACTTCGCGCGCGCCTCCGTCGAAATGGCATCTGCGATTTTCTCCAGAAGCCCGTCGTCAAACATGGCGGCCATGCCGATCGCCTGGGGGAAAACGGTTGCCGTTCCTCCCCTCGCAACCCCGTGGAGGGCTTCATTCCACCAGTTGTATGCAGGAATGCCGAGCCGCTCAATCGCCGGTGCGTCAAATTTGAGCTGTCCCGCTCTCTCCTCCACCGTCATGCGGCTGACCAGTTCCTCCGCCAGCTGTCTGGCCTTCTTACGAGTCATTTTTCTTCTTCATCCTTCCGGAATGCTGCCGACAATCAATTCTGTGCGCCCTGCCCGGCCTTATGACGGCTGCGTGCCTTATGCGAGCTGCCGGACCGTCTCGCCCTCAAGCAGATGCCCGTGAACAACGATGTGCTCCGGCAATGCCGACCTCGGCTTCTCAATCCGCTCAATCAGCTTGTCCGCTGCGATCTTTCCGAGTTCCTCCGTATTCTGTTCCCACGTCGTGAGGCGGGGACTGACGATCTTCGCCATGTGGATGCCGTCATAGCCGACGACGGAAATATCACCCGGAATACTGAGGCCGGCTTCCTGTATCGCCTTCGCTCCGCCGATATAAGCGTAATCGTCAGGGAAGAAAATACAGTCAGGCCTGTCTTTAAGCGCCATCATTTTCTTCGTGGCTTCATAGCAGCCGTTCGGCTCGTGATACTCACATTCTCCGATCCAGGTGTCAGGCACCTGAATGCCAAGCTCCTCACAGGCCTTGTAAAATCCGGTCAGCCGGCTTTCCGTCACGGCCGTATCATTTCCGTGAATGTACCCGATCTTCCGGTGTCCCTTCTCATATACATAGCGGACCAGCGATATAATCCCTTCCGTATTATCCGACAATACCGCCGTCCGGTTATTAAATGTGTGATCAAGCGTCACGACGGGAAGCCCTGAATAAACCAGTTCCTGCACCGGCGGGTCCTTGAAATCCGCACATATGATGGCGATTCCGTCAACGCCCCGGTAGCGCACATGCTGCAGATAACTGCTGTACTGAAGATCTGTATTATTATTAATGAAACAGATGTCGTACCCCCTCTGCTCGGCTTCAATCCGGAAATAATTGAGCATGGAAGCGAAATACTCATGCATAAAGCCGCTGTTCTGAAGATCCTGAAACAGAATGCCGAGGTTGTACGTTCGGTTGGTCTTGAGCGCCCGGGCTGCGGAATTCGGGGTGTATCCCATCTTCTTCGCCTCGGAAAGTATACGTTTACGTGTGGTATCGCCGATATCCTGCTGGCCGTTAATCGCTTTACTGACCGTGGCCACCGAAACGCCGCACCGGAGGGCTATATCTTTCATGGATACCATATAAGAAAAGCACCTCCCTCCACAGGCTGCAGCGATATTTCCGTAAACGTTTACGCAACTTAAGATTAGCGCATCCGGCGGGCTAATTCAAGCATTAATTGCTTAAAACCTCAAATTTGTGCAGATAATATAATAGTTGAGTCTTATTTTTGTGCAAACAGCTGTGCCGGCAGGCCTGTGACAGGTTATTCAGGGGACAAAAAAAGACGGCTGTTACGTAAACTGCCGCCTTTCTTGAGAATCTTTTCATTTTTTACGAAAATATCTTTATTTTAAAAGGAAAACCGAACACGTGATCGTTTACGCATGCGGTGCTTACTTATGGGGAATCTCCGGTACATAGTACCCTTTACGCATCACAGAGTTACGATCTGTTCATCCCTGGGATAAGTGATATCGTATTTCAGCATGAGTATTTTCTCCGTATCCGGAGCAAGCTCTATATTCCAGGTCACAACTCCGGTCTCCTCATTCAGGCTGCCCCCGCTGAGTTCGACAGGCGCCACACGGACCGCCTTATCCTGCGAAGTGGGAATCCGGTCTGTCACAACAATTTCAGCAGCCTCACTCCTGGAGTTTCTGATTTTGATTTCTATACTGTTCGAAACCTTTGTCAGTTTCCCAGGCCCTATGACGTACGATGAAGACACAAGTTTCTCTGTCACTGCACGGCTGACCGTTATTCTTGAATCAGTCCCGAGAAAAACCTCAAACGGGGTTTTTATCTTATCGGTGTCAATAGTGGTATATCCGGTGAACCGTTCCGCGAGATAAGTGGAAGCCCTGCCGCTCAAAAGAAGCTGCGGCGGCTTATGGTCAATACCGGCAGTCAGATAGCCGCTTGAATCAATCCCGGGATAAACGTAGTATTTCAGATCTGCGCCGACCGTAAAGGACTGTATGTCAATGATGCATTTACTGCCATTTCCGGAAAGATCCCAGAGGCCCTCCGGCGTATACTCGAGTGCCGTTTCCGTCGCAGTCACCTGGGCTGATTCTGTTTCCAGCCGTTTCAAATGATCAGGAGCAGGCGCGGGAGCATACATTTCCAGATCAGTGTGTCCGGATTCGGAACACATAAAAATCCCGGTATCGACATCGTCGTCTTTTTCATAGGAACTCATTGGAGCAGGGAAAGGCATACGCGGCCGGTCTTCAACAAGCTCTCTCCTGTTCTTTGCAAGCGCGACAAATAAAGGCCTCATCTCAGGCAGCTGCCTGTTTCTGTGAATCATCCCCGAATTTAATACAATCCCGGCCTGCTGCCAGTCCTGCCCCGAGTTCTGGCTGACAGAAGCCTTCAGCAGAAATGTGACTGTGTTCGAACGGGTATCGGCGATGATTTCATAGAATGGAATCCATGACGCTTTTTTCTCAAGATACTCCACTTCAAAGGTTATTTCTTTATCATTTTCCGCGTCAATTTCAACGACTGCACAGGGGGCTCCGTATTGAAAACCGGATCCTGAATCCCGCAGCTTCATCAGTTCTTCCTCTGCGGCTGTTTTCTGCAGCTCTGTCTCATCTTTTTCCCGGTAAAGAGCTGCCAGCTTTGTCGGAATATCATCTAAAAACCCAA
>CACZTA010000099.1 GCA_902783935.1 uncultured Lachnospiraceae bacterium
ATGACGATGCCGGGCCTGCCGAAAGTGCCGGCGGCCGAGCGGATCGACGTGGATGAGAACGGAAGGATTTCCGGGCTGTTCTGACTGCTGATCCGGCATTTAAAACATTCTTAAGAAGAAATCAATAAACCATCAGTAGATTTTCATGTATTTGTCATGCAAATCTGACAGTTGAAGTTGTAACTCTGCAGTGCTAAACTAATTTTTGGACTGGCATGTTTTCGTTTTCGAGAGGGGACTGCACTGTACGGGAAACTGTCCGGGCTGTAGGAGACGGGGAACATGATAGATTTTCATGCGCATATTTTACCCGGGATCGATGACGGCAGCCGGGATCCGGAGGAAACCGGCGACCTTCTCAGGGAAGAAGCGGAACAGGGAGTGGATATAGTCATATCGACTCCGCATTTTTATGCTGACCACACATCCCCGGACCGTTTCCTGGAGAAACGGGAGCGTGCGTACCGGAAAACGGAAGAGAAGCGGCAGGAGATGATCTCCCGCGGGCTCGCTGTTCCCGCGGTGAAGAAGGCAGCTGAGGTCTACTACTTCCCGGGGATGGGGAGGGCGGACCGCCTGTGCGACCTGACAGTCGAGGGGACGGATATCCTGATGGTGGAGATGCCGTTCTGCCAGTGGGACCGGGATATATATGAAAATATCAGGGAAATCACTGAGCGCCAGCGGCTGAAAGTCGTGCTTGTTCATCTCGAGCGCTATTACCGCCTGCAGAAAAAAAAGCAGACCTGGGAAGAGATTCTGGGCCTGCCTGTTGTTGTCCAGCTGAATACCGGCTCTTTTCTGAGCTGGGGGGAAAAGCGGATCTGCAAAAAAATACTCGGATACGGGCTGCCCGTGATTCTCGGATCGGACTGCCATAATATGAGAAGCAGGAAACCGAATCTCCGGCAGGGCAGGGCGGCGTTTGCCGGCATGATGGGGCCGGACGCACCGGACAGGGCGGAGAGAACCGCTGCGGAACTGCTTGAGGAACGGAAGCTTACATAAAACATGAAAAGAAAAAAGGAACAGGGAGTCAGTGCACTTAAGACGGCCGGCATAATTCTTCTCTGTGCAGTGCTTGGCGCAGGCCTTTTTATCGGTGCGTGGAAGCTTGACAACAGGATGAACAGCCGTGCGGTTGCCGGGGATACCTACGAAGCCCGCGATAACAGCGGGTACATCCGCGGCACGGTTGCACTGGACGGCTATCATTATAATTATTATCACAGTTTTGAAAATTATCTGGTGATCGGTGTGGACGACACCGGGATTGCTTCCGGAGACGGCAACGGGATGGGCGACTTCCTGCTGCTCATGAGTATTGACAAGACGGCGGACACCTATACGCTGCTTGAGCTAAACCGCGATACGATCACCGAGATCAATATGATCGGACGTGACGGAAAAGGCGTCGGTACGGCGGAGTATCAGCTGTGTACGGCCCACTGGCTGGGCGGCACACAGGCGATGGGCTGTGAGAACCAGGTGAGAGCCGTGTCCAAGCTCCTCGGGAGGCTCCCGATCAACGGCTATTACGCGATCAACATGGACGACATCCCGAAGCTGAATCACGCGATCGGCGGTGTGACAGTCACGATCACGGAAGATATGACGCAGACCGATCCGGCTTTCAGGAAAGGGGCGGCGGTCACTCTCACGGACGAGATGGCAGAGAAGTACCTGCGCGCGAGAATGAGCGTCGGCGAAGGGACCAACGAAGAGCGTATGGGCCGGCAGCATGCTTATCTCGAAGCGTTTCTTGAGGAAGGCTTTCAGAAAGCAAAGGAATCACCCCGCTATTTCTATAATGTATTTGATGATCTGACGGAGATCGCCGTGACAAATCTCACGGGCAAGCAGATCTCGAGGATCGCGAAGGCACTGACGCAGAACGAGCGGACGGGGATCTTCAGATTTGAAGGAGAGAGCACGACCGGGACAAAACTCGGAGACGGCCTGGAACACGCCGAGTTTTATCCGGATCCCGAATCCGTCGTCAGTACGATGACGCAGATATTTACCCTTGAAAAGGGCGACGAAGTGTCACAGGATGAGATCGATGCAGCCGAGCAGAAGGAATTCGAGGAACTTGGCGATTTCTGACCGGCAGATTAGATTATTTTCAAACGGGGCCGCTGTGACTGCAGCCGGCTTTCAGAAGGGAATAAGGAAGGAGAGGGACAGCTTTTAAATGGAGCCGCAGAATAACAGATTGCCCGCGAACCTGAACCAGGCGGGACAGGAAGAACTGGAGATCGACCTGATCGAACTCCTGTATCATTTCCTTTCAAAGTGGTACCTGCTGATGATCGGTCTTCTGGTCGGCGCAGGCATCGCGGGCGCCTACACCTATTACCGGATCACGCCGAAGTTCACCGCGACGGCGAAACTGTACATGGTTTCGAACTCGAGCGATACGATTGTGGACCTTTCGGATTTTAATATCGGCAACTCCCTGTCATCGGACTACAGGGAACTCATCAGGGTGAGGCCGATCCTTGAGGAGGTCATCGAAGAGGAGGAGCTCTCCTATACATATGAACAGCTCCGCAGAATGATCACCATTTCGACGATCAGCGATACGCGCATCCTCCAGATTTCGGTCACGAGTACGAGTCCCGCGGAGGCGATGACGGTTGCGAACGCGCTGGCAGACAAGGCGACGGAAGAAATACCGGTGCTGATGGATACGACAAAGCCGAACATCGCGGAACGCGCGATCGTGCCGACGCAGAAGAGCTCTCCGAGCATGAAGCGGAATGTCGCCATGGGCGGCCTGATCGGCCTCCTGTTTGTCGCGGCGATCCTGACCGTTCTCTTCCTGATTGACGATACGATGTCTTCTGCTGAAGAAGTCCAGAAGAAGCTCGGCATCATGCCGCTGACGATTATTCCCGAAAGCGAATTCCCGGGAAGCGTATCAGGCAGCAAGAGCAGAAGGAAAAAGAAGCGGCAGAGGAGGAAACGGAAATGAAAACAATCGAAATCCGGGATGTCGCGG
>CACZTA010000100.1 GCA_902783935.1 uncultured Lachnospiraceae bacterium
AATTGCTTTACCGGAAACGAACGCATCCTTTTATAATGATGCAGATAACAAACCATAACGGGGTGAAAAGCCATGAAACTGTGGCAGCTGATTATCATTTCGACAGGATTGTCGCTGGATGTGTTTGCATACTGTCTGTATAAGGGGGCCGTCATTTCTTCCTCTCACAAACTGGAGAACCTGAAGCTCGTCGGACTGTTCACACTGTTTCAGACGGGCATGATGCTTGCAGGAAACGCATTGACGCACCTGAACCCGGTGCCGGAGGGAACGGCCTCGGCGGGGCAGATCTGGACGCTGCTGGCAGCAATTGCATTTTTCTTCATCGGGATCCATATGATTGTGAAGGGTGTGAAGAAAGACCGGAGGCGCGTTCTGGAACAGAAACAGGATGATTATCATTACCGCGTGATCCTTTTCTGGGCGTTCCTGATCTCCGTCGATGCGCTGATTGCCGGTGTGGGGTGCGGTTTCATGGGGATGGAGCTGCTTCTGACAGCTGTAGTGGTTGCCCTGATTACGGCAGCGGCCGCAACGGTGGGTCTGATCTGCGGCTACTGGCTCGGATGTGCGCCCATGAACAAAATGGTTGCCGTCGGGGGCGGACTGATCATCGTCGGGGGTGCCGACCTGCTGTTCCGGTATCTTGTGACGGTGCTGTAATTGTATATTAAGTATTATGAAAAAAAGAAAAGGGCGTCTCGGACGGGATGCTCTTTTTATTCCGTTCTCCTGTTTTTCTGCGGAAGATCCGGCTGGCTGCCGGAAATGCCGCCGCGGCTGTCTGCGGCGAGATCCATGATGGAATGGGACAGCAGGTACAGAATAGAGGCCGCGGTTTTTTCGGCGGAGACCGGCGATTGACCGGTGATCCAGCTCCTGATGGCGAAGATGAAGCCGTTTGTATAGTATTCGGCGAGTGATTCCCGCGTCAGCAGAGGATAGTCCGGATCACTTACGATCCGGAACTGCTCCGCCAGAGAAAGGAAGCAGCTGTAAACATAGCGGCAGAGAATCCGCTCAAAGCTGTTGGGGGCAGGTTCCATCTGGTAGGCTTTCCTGTAGAATGCGCGGTCATTTTCCAGGCACCGGCAGAACATGACGACGGCTTCCTGCTCCATATGATTTCCGAGAAGAACATTTGTATTCTGTGCGACATCCTTTTCGAATATCCATTCCAGTACTTCGTACTTATCCTGGAAATGCTTATAAAAGGTCGGGCGGATCAGCCCGGCTCTGTCCGTGATCATCTTGATGGTAATTTTATCAAATGACACTTCAAGCATCAGCTCATGCAGGCATCCGGCAAGAAGGTCTTTCGTGAGATCCCGTTTCGTTTCCATAATCGACATCAGCTTTCCATGGGCTGCACAGACCAGGATACTTCAGTCTGCCGGTCCGTCCGGAGGCGCCGGCGGACCGCAGTGCGTTTCGTGTGAAGTATAACACGGGTGCGGGAAAAAGGGCAAGGATGCAGAAATCCGGCCCGGCCGGGGACGTTCTTGCACTTTGGTCTTGTACATTTTGTAAGAGAAAGGTATAGTATAGAATACAATGCCGGATTTTACGGTGCTGTATAAGTTGTGGGAGTAACTGCTATCAGGGGTTGGGAGCACATGACAAAGAATCAATTACTGAAGAAGCGTCAGAAAGTAAAGCAGAGACAGAGGGTGGTCGCTGTCATTGTCCCTGTTTTATTGTGTGTGCTTTTATTCCTGATATCCAGGCCTCTCTTCACAAAGGTGACGAGACGCCCCATAGAGGAAAAGAAGAAAGAAGAGCCCGTGAGCAGAACCGAGGAAATCACGGACACGGATACAGCCTCCGTGACAGCGGCGGGCGAATCCATGATGGGGAATCCCGGGTGGAATGTCAATGATTCCGGCTGGTGGTATCTGAATGATGATATGACGACGTTTACCAACGGCTGGAAGACGATCGAAGGACAGCGGTATTATTTCAACGACAGCGGGTATATGGCGACGGGATGGATCAATACCGGCACCGTAAAAGACTCCTATTTTGACGAAAACGGCATCCTTGACACGTCGAAGCAGCAGAAGCTGGTGGCGCTGACATATGACGACGGCCCGTCGGAGCACACGGACGACGTGCTGGATGCACTTGAGAAATACGGCGCCAAGGCGACATTCTTCGTCGTCGGCATGCAGGCGGATTACTATACATCCCAGCTTCAGAGAGAATATGACCTCGGCATGGAGATCGGCAATCATTCTTATGATCATCCGTGGCTGAATATGCTGACTTCGGACGAGATCGAAGAGGAGATGGGGCATAATGAGCGGATCATCAGTGCAGTGACCGGAAAAGAAACCGAGCTTGTGCGTCCGACAGGGGGCGGGATCAGTGCTGCCGTACTTGAGACAATCCACAAACCTCTTATTCAGTGGGATGTCGATACCCTTGACTGGGAACATCTGGATGCGGATAAGACATATGAGCGCGCGATGGAGCTCGTACAGGACGGTTCGATCATCCTGATGCATGACCTGTTTGCGCCGGCAGGAGATGTGGCGGACCGGCTTATCTCCTCGCTGCAGGAAGCGGGCTACAAGCTCGTGACAGTCAGCGAGCTGGCCGAAGCATACGGTTATGAGCTGAAACCGGGTGACCAGTATTATGCATTCTGGCCGGGAGGCTGCGACCTGAACATCACGAGGGAGCAGGGACTGGAAGAAGCATATAACGGAAGTTCTTCCGACGATGAATAATCATAGCCTTTTTTACAGGGCAGCGGTTTAGACCGCTGTCCTTTTTTACGTCCCGGCAGCCCCTTCTGCCTTGCGTACAACCGAAATTCGTGCTATATTGAGACGTTGTGCCCGTTATTTCCCGTGTGCGGGTGACGTCAGATAATTAAAGGACCATGCTATGAGTAAGATTAAACGAGAAGATATCAGAAATGTTGCCATTATTGCCCATGTAGATCACGGCAAAACCACGCTTGTAGACGGAATGCTCCGTCAGAGCGGCGCATTCCGGGAAAACCAGGAAGTGCAGGAACGCGTGATGGATTCCGGCGATATTGAGCGGGAGAGAGGCATAACCATTCTTTCTAAAAATACGGCGGTCACCTGGAACGGCGTCAAGATCAATATTGTCGATACGCCGGGACACGCGGATTTCGGCGGAGAGGTCGAGCGCGTGCTGAAGATGGTGAACGGGGTCATCCTGCTGGTGGACGCATTTGAAGGGACAATGCCGCAGACAAGGTTTGTCCTTAAAAAGGCACTGGACCTTGACCTGCCCGTCATCGTCTGCATCAACAAGATCGACCGGCCGGAGGCGAGACCGGATGAAGTCGTGGATGAGACGCTTGAGCTCATGATGGATCTCGATGCATCCGATGAACAGCTGGACTGCCCGTTCCTCTTCGCGTCAGCGAGAGAAGGGACCTGCGTGCGCAGCCTGGATGAAGAACCGGTGGACCTGAAGCCGCTCTTTGAGACGATTATCGAACATATTCCGGCACCCGAGGGAGATCCGGACAGGGGCACGCAGATCCTGATTTCGACCATTGACTATAATGAATACGTAGGCAGGATCGGCATCGGCAAGGTGGACAACGGCTCCGTCGCCGTCGGACAGGAAATTCTCCGGGTCAACTTCCATGACCCTTCAGTAAAAGAGCGGACGAGAATTACAAAGCTGTATGAATTTGACGGCCTGAAAAAGGTGGACGTCCAGCGCGCGGAGATCGGATCAATCGTGGCGATTTCAGGTATCGGCGACCTGATGATCGGGGACACGATCTGCACACCGGGCGATGATGAGGCCATTCCGTTCCAGAAGATTTCGGAGCCGACGATTGCCATGAACTTTATCGTCAATGACAGCCCCCTCGCCGGGAGAGAAGGGAAATACTGCACGTCGCGCCAGATCCGGGAGCGCCTTTTCAGGGAACTGAACACGGATGTTTCCCTGAGGGTCGAGGACACGGAGAGCACGGATACCTTTAAGGTCGCGGGGAGAGGCGAGCTTCACCTGTCCGTCCTCATCGAGCGGATGCGCAGGGAGGGATATGAATTTGCCGTCAGCAAGGCGGAAGTGATTTTCCGGAAGGATGAAAAAGGGAAAACGCTGGAGCCATATGAAGTGGCCTATGTGGACGTGCCGCAGGACTATTCGGGCACGGTTATCAGCATGCTGTCCGAGCGCAAAGGGGAACTTCAGGGGATGAGTACGCTGGCGGACGGCACGTCGCGCCTTGAGTTTGAAATCCCGTCCCGCGGTCTGATCGGTTTTCACGGGCCGTTCCTGACGGCAACCAGGGGAACCGGCGTCCTGAACACCGTCTTCGATGAATACGGCCCCTACAAAGGCGAACTCAGCTACCGCAAAAACGGCTCACTGATCGCGTTTGAGGACGG
>CACZTA010000101.1 GCA_902783935.1 uncultured Lachnospiraceae bacterium
GACGAGATTTTCAGCGAATTCAGGGATAAACCGCTCGGCTCCGCTTCCATCGGACAGGCGCATTACGCCGTCATGAAAGACGGGACGAGGGTCGTCACCAAGGTGCAGCGCCCGCTGATCGCGGATATGATGCGCAAGGATTTCGTCCTCCTGAAGAAAATGGCCGGTCTCGTCAATATGGCGGGCGAAGAGTCGGAAGGCAGCGATACGGTCGACCTGGTATCCGTGATCGAGGAACTTGAGAAGGTGACCGACGAAGAACTCGATTTCCGGATTGAAGCGGAGAACACGAAGTTCTTTAAGGAAAACTGCATTGAGGACGAGGAAAAGATTTCCTGTCCGGACGTGATCGATGAGCTGACGACCGAGCGCATTTTCACGATGACCTTCGTCGACGGCTATTCCATATCGAAGAAGGAAAAACTGCAGGCAGACGGCGTTGATCCGGTTGAACTCGGTCATGTCCTGATCGACAACTATGTCCATCAGATTCTCGATGTCGGCGTTTTCCATGCGGACCCCCATCAGGGGAATATCATGGTCAGCAGCGGAAAGCCGTACTGGATTGACTTCGGGATGGTCGGGCGCATCACGGATGCGGATATAACGCTTCTGCAGAATCTGATTTTGTCGCTTCTCTCGGGAGACCTTGACGGCATGGTGAATGCGATCATGTCCATGGGTGCGGCGTCGCCGCAGACAGACCGCAATAAACTGCTGGAAGATCTGGACATCTTCCTCGACAGATATATCAACGTCACGAGTGTCGATGAGCTGGATATGTCCGTCCTTCTGGACGAGGTCATGAATCTCGCTTCGACTCATCATATTTCGCTGCCCGGCAAATACACGATGCTGGTCCGCTCGATCGGTACGATCGAAGGCGTGATTGAGGAACTCTGCCCGGAACTGAATCTGTTCGAAGTGGTCTCCTCAAGACTCGCGGACCGCATGAAGCAGAACCTCGACATCGAAAATGAGCTTGCTTCCATCGGCAAGGACGTCCTTGAGGCGAGCAAAAAAACGGCGAAGATCCCGGTGCTGGCTTCCGACGCGCTGAACAGTTTTGTGAGAGGGCGGTCAAAGCTGAACCTGGAGCTGACCGGCTATGAGGATCTGGTCGAACAGGCCCGGGTCACAATCAGGGACCTCGTGCTTGCATTATTTGCATGCATCCTTTTCTTCGGGTCAAGCCTTCTGGCCACGGCCGACATTCAGCCGAAGACGCCGAACGGGCTGCCGCTGATCGCGGCTGTGGGGCTTGTATTCTCCGTGTCGCTCGGCATCTATGTCGTGAGAAAAATGTCAAAGAAGAAATAATAGAAGAAAATAAGGGTGTCCGCTGCGGGTGCCTGTCACCGGGAGAATTCCGGCGGCATCCGCAGTGCGGCACCGTTTTTTCTCCCTTTTTTGTGACGCATCTGAACGGGATGCCGTCTTCATAAGTATAGAAGGAGGTACAGCTATGTCAGGGAAATTCAAATTCAGGATGCTGATGCTGTCGCTGGCTGTTTTCAGTTTGTTCCGCATCGCGGGCGGAAGCCGGGCGGAGGCGGCAGACGGAAGAAACGCGATTGTCCTCGAAGAGCCGGTTGAGACAGAGGACAAGTACAGTGACAATGTTTTTATGCTGACCTGGACGCCCGTTCCGGGCATCAGCCATTATGAAGCCGCCATCTATGCGGAAGGCGAGGATGCGTACGGCAGGGGTCCCTTCGCCATCCGTTCCGAGAAAAACTATTATGAAGCCGCTGATTCCGGGCTGCTCTATCTGCTGAGCGGCATCTACACGGACACAGTCAGATACAGGGTCAAGGTCCGCCCGGTTGCGGGATATCAGACGCCGGATGATGAGCGGGTCGGCGTCTGGTCAAATATCTGGGAGATCCGGTATACGGACGGCAGCTATACCGTCACGGCGACCGATGAGGACTTCGATGAGGAGATCGAGGCTCAGAAAGAGAAGGAGAACAGCGAAAAACCGGAGCAGAAGGAGACGGGGCAGGCGGAGAAGAAGGAGCCGCTTCCGCATCATTTCCCGGAACCGCTGCTCACCTATCTGGCGAGAGAGTACGGCGAGGAAGAGCCTCTGGATGCTTCGAAAGCCGCAGAGCTCCATGTCGGCGTCAATTACTGTGAGTACGGAGAACCCGTCCAGATCTTTACGGATGATAAGATCCTCAGCGCTTTCAGGGATGCCGTGGAGGGCATGACCGTGACCGGAAAGGAAGACGACATCTTCAGCACGGAGACGTACTACGGCTACAGCGCCGCTGATGCGGAAGGAAAAGGCCTGTTCTCATTCTCGATCCAGGCGGGGCTTCTTGAAGGGAGAGACGGCCGGTATGCAGTGGAAGGCCTCGGAAGCCTGCTTTCGATCGACGGCATCATGCTGGAGGAAGGGTGGAGTGAGTACTGGGGAGGCTACAATGCCCGCAAGGATGATTACGAAAGGTCACTGGATATCTC
>CACZTA010000102.1 GCA_902783935.1 uncultured Lachnospiraceae bacterium
CAGCTGAAGGGAAAAATGCAGTACAACACAAGCGTATCCATCATGCCGACGGAATTCCGGAACCTTCTCGAACCCTACGCCGCCCCGATCGAAGAGCGCCTGAAGGCAGTGAAACTGTGCCAGGAAAACGGCATTCTGGCCAACTCCGCTCTCGTCCAGCCGATCTTCACGCCGTATCTGACAGATGACCACATCAGGGAATTCTTTGATCAGCTGCACGGAGCCGGCATTATTAATTACAAACCGGAATTCCTGACCGCCTGCATGGAAAACCTGGCCATGCTCGGGCAGTGGCTCGGTCATTTCGACAAAAATCTCGAGCGCAGGCTGTATGAAGACTATATCATGCCGTCAAATGCCGACCACAAGAAGCAGCGCGGCAGAACGGCTCCCGACCGTGCACTCAGCACGGAAAACCTTCAGAAGATGATGAACTACACGGACTCTCTCGGCATGTCCACCAGCATCTGCTACTGGGTGCGCCAGCAGCTCGGCATTTCCACCGAGATGATTCCGATCCTCAACCGGAACGGTTTCCAGTGTCTCGGTTATCAGTCACAGCTCTGGGAAAAGGAGACGCCGTGAGCATCCCGTTTACCGTCGTGATTCCCTGTTACCGGTCTGAAAGCTGCCTGAAAAAAACTGTTGACGAATTATTCGGCACCATTGACATGCATCCTGATTTCAGGATGCATGTTATTCTTGTCAACGACTGTTCGCCCGACGGTACATTCAAAGTGATCCGCCGCCTGTGCCGCGATTACCCGGGACGCGTCACCGGTATCGACCTCAGGCGGAATGCCGGACAGGCGCAGGCCAAGATGGCTGCATTGTCACTAATCGGCAGAGGCATCACAGTCTTCATGGATGACGACGGGCAGCATGATCCTTCTGTCATTCCGTCTCTGATCAGGAAAATCAGGAGCGGCTCCGACCTCGTCTACGCGCAGTTTCCCGAAACAGAAGAGACGCTGTTCCGGCGCGCCGGAAGCCGCGCGGCAGACCTGCTTATGACGTTTCTCGACAGAAAACCGCGGAATCTGAAGATATCCAGCTTCTTCGCGATCAGTGAACAGGCGCTGACCGCACTGAAGTCATACCGCTGCCGGTGGCCGTTTATCGGGGGATGGCTCATGATGAACGGATACCGCGCCTGCGGGATCCCTGCCGCACACAGAAAACGGTCGGCGGGAAGCTCCGGATATACGCTCCGGAAGCTTGTCCGCCGAACCATGGAAGTAACGATTCTTTTCAGGATTCCCCTGCGCGCGGGAGCCCCGGCCCCCTGGGAGATCCGGCGCATCATCACAGAAGATGGTACTCCGGAAACTTCTCCGTCTGATCCGTCATGACCGGTGCCGCTTTATGTGCATCTGTCTGGTTAATGACCGGCCTTGTGGATGTTCTGAAAAGCCCCGTGCCGAAATATCTGTCATCGACACAGAGAATCGTGCCGGAGATATAGTCGTCAAGTTTTGTTTCCTTCCACATAGCAGGAAAGATCCTCTGGCTCTTAAACGGCTGGAGGATCATCTCCTTTACAGCCCCCGTGCGGAACAGTTCCTGCCACTCTTCTTTCTCTGTCAGGCAGCCGGCATATACTTTCTCGCTCTTTCCGAGACAATGATGCTTCAGAATATAGGCGTCCGGGTGCCGCTCGGCATCTTCCCATACATCCTTCCTCATCCCGTACAGCCAGGTCTCGACGGCGTGCTTTCTCAGGAACTCCGCCTCATCGGGACTCAGGCACCTGTCCGTAAAAGAAGGTTCCCGGAAAAGACTGAAAAAGCGCTTGTCATGCAGGAGAAAAATCGTCCTGAAGTCGTTGCGCATGCCGCTGTCAGCCATCCGCTTCAGTGTATCAGAGGAATACGACAGAAGATCCTTCTGGTTCAGCGCACTGACGACCATGCTGTCCGCCAGTTCTTCCGGATGACGCTCCACCTCATCAGCCTCCAGGATAACCGTCTTCAGGCCGAGCGCTTCATAAAACGGAACGTAGAGCCGGATCGAATCTGACTTGTCCGCACTCTTAAGGACGGTCAGTTTCTTCCTGCCTTCCGGCATCGCCGCCATATACGAAAGAAAATCCTCAAAATAAGTGACCTCATCCGTCACGCCCGCTTCTTCCGCAAAAACCCTTCCCGCATGCTCCATAAAAAAAGAGAGAAAGTATCCGTTGCCGAAAAAACGCGAAGTAATTTCACAGAGCTGGATGCTTCCGTCATCCACGATCAGATAATCCGGACGGAACGTACCGGCCTTAAACGGCACAGGTGAGACATAATCCAGGATCTCCAGTATTTTCTCATCATAAGGAATCAGATCCAGATACTCCCGGTAGTGGCTGGCATAAAAAGCACAGCATTTATAAAGGACCTGCTGAATGCGTCTCAGCTCGCGGTCTCTTTCGGAAGTAACGATCATCGGGCAGTCATGCGCCCAGGAGCGGTAGTAAGGGATCAGGTCTTCATGCAGGCCTGCAAATAATGTCTCATATTTTCCGAGTACCGGGTGATGCATGTGTCTTATCCTCTCTCACTTTTCAAGAATCTGACGGATTTCTCCCGGATCGTCTCCGGCTATGATGAAAAACCCGTGCCGCGACGAACTGTCCGCCGGCACCTCCGAAACATCTCCTTCTTCAAGAAAATGCCTGACGACAAGCCCCGGGGCTGTCCTCTCTACTGTACGGAAAACCTCAAGATCCCCTGCGTTCATGATAAACCGGATTCCTGCTGCGCACCTGTGCGGCCTGACGGTAAAATCCGGCTGCCTGCCGAGCGCAATATCAAGCACCATGCCCACATAATCATAACCTGTCGTCAACGGAACCAGATCCGAGCCGATGCAGTCCCCTCCCATCCTGGCTCCGGCTTCGATCAGCCGGACTTCTCCGGACGGGCTGATACGGATCTCCGTATGGGAAGCTCCCGACCGCACGTGCAGCGCATCAAGTGCCCTGAAAACGGTCTCCTCTGCACGCTGTCTGAGCTCTTCGGGCAGCTCCGGCGGTTCCAGATGCCCTCTCTCGATAAAATGAGGATCCCCCGTCGTAAACTTTTCGGTAATCGTCAGCAGCCGGTGAGTACCTTCATAAGAGATGCCTTCACAGCTGTATTCCCTTCCCTCCATATACTCCTCCGCGATCGCCGTCCCCGCAAACGAGCACGCACTTGCTTCGCGGAAGGCTTCCCGGGCGGACGTTTCATCCGTCACGACCATGATCCCCCTGCTCCCGGATCTGTCCACCGGTTTCACGATAAGCGGTCCCTTCATTCCCCTGATGCCGAGCTCTTCCGCTTCTTCAAAAGAAGAGGCGGAAAGAAAGGCAGGCGTATACAGCCCTGCATCCCTGAACGCACATCTCATCCGGTACTTATTGACTGCCAGTACCGCTGTTTCAGGCGGATTACCCGGCAGTCCGAGCGAGTTCACCAGATAATTGACGGTCACTTCCGCAAGGTCGGAACCTATCGTCGCCACGGCCTCGGGCTTTATCCTTCTGCAGTAATCCAGAATCGTCTCTTTCTCCACGATGCTTACAGGATAGAAAAAGTCAGCATCTTCCCTGCCGACTGCCCCGTCTTCCCAGGCAAACACATGCGTCTCAAACCCCGCCTCCGACGCTTTCCTGATCAGCGGCCGCTGAAACTCATTTGCCCCGATGATCACTACTCTCCCGCTGCCCATATCCATCTGCACTCCAACTTTCCGGTTTTATGAGAACGCCCTTATGTCCCGCCGCACCAGCTCGGCGAGGAGGCTGTCTCCTTTAAGAGTATACCCCAGAGTGAGCGTGTCTGCAAACAGGAGCTGCTTCAGGTGCGCCTCCCCATAATCTCTGCCGGAGACATCTCCGCCGCAGACGCCACCGGCAGCAGGGCAAATAACGCGCTCCAGGCAGCAGCTGTGACCGTCATATGAATAAGCGTACGGGCATGCAGCCTGATGCACGGATCACTCCCGCACAGAAACAGCGCGGCCGCCTTCATATATGAACAGACAATAAGGAGAATTCCCGACGCTGCCGCAGCTGCCAGCATCCCGGTCAAAACGGACTGAATGACGAACTCCCTCACGATATCATTCATTCCCGCACCGAGCGCCCTCCGGATCCCGGTCTCGCGGAACCGGCTTCTGACATAGAAGTACATCGTGATCATGATCATAAAGCCCGATACGGCTGCGAGCAGCAGCTGCATGACAGAAAGCAGGACCTGCGCTGTTTTCATATTCTCTGCTGCACCGGCTTCCAGCTCTTCACAGTCAAAAGCCCGGAAGGCGTCTCCGCAGCATTTCCTTATGACAGCTGATAATGCCGGAAGGTCGTCCGCATCCGGGAGAAATGTCATGCAGCTCCGGCTGCCCCGGGACAGGGAGGTCTCTTCCGAAAACAGGGTCAGCGGCGTAAAAAGCAGCCTGTCCGTCTCCTGCCG
>CACZTA010000103.1 GCA_902783935.1 uncultured Lachnospiraceae bacterium
TAATCAGCCAGTATGGGGACGACACATAACATCAGTGCAGTCAATGCTGCAAGCAGTTTTTTCATGAAATGCCACCTCCTCTTATCGCTGCCTTCCTTTCTCAGATACATTTAAAAATTAACTGATTATATTATACTCCATATCCCTGCTGATGACGAGCCTTCTGATGAACAGGAGAAATCTGTTCGCTGGACGGAATCGGAAAGCAGGGTCTATTCCGGAGATTTTGACATGCAGATAGAATCCTGATCAAAAAACGCTTCCTTTGGGTTATAATATGGATTTATTATGCAAAAAATAGACAACTTTCTATTATTTATATTAAATAAAGCGGCTAATAAAGCGCATTTGTATTGACTTTGTTGTCTAATTTTCACAAATTCAAACGTCCGGTTTTGTGGTATGCGATGAAGTTTAGCTGAGACAAAATAGACAGCATTGACACAAAGTTGTCTAAATGCTATGATGCAGACAGATCTTACAGAATACATAAAACCAATGAACAAAACCAACGAAAAAGGGGGATTCATTCTTATGAGAAAACTGTTACACGTATTAGTTGCAGCCGCCATAGGTACGACGCTCATGACAGCCGGAACTGCCCTGACGGCAGCGGCCTCAGAAAAGGCAGCCTGCATCCTCGGTGTCGGAGGGCTGGGAGACCAGGGGTATAACGACCTTGTGTTTGCAGGTATGACACAGGCAAAAGAGGAACTCGGCATAGATTTCGACTATGCAGAACCGGCACAGATCTCCGACTTCGAGATGATTATGAGGGATATGTGCGACTCCGGGAGCTACTCGGTGATCGTATGCGTGGGGTTTGACCAGCTGGATGCTCTCACAAAAGTCTCGCCCGATTATCCGGATCAGTGGTTCGCCTTTATCGACGGCGTGGTCGAAGAGCCGAACGTAGCGAATTACAACTGCAAGGAACATGAGGGATCCTTCCTGGTAGGCGCTCTCGCCGCACTGATGAAGCAGAATGCGTCATCATACGGACTCAGTGATAATCACAAATATGGTTTTGTCGGCGCGATGGACAATAACCTGATTAACAGCTTTGCCGCGGGATATAAAGCAGGAGCCGGGATCATCGATCCGGATGCCGAAGTGGAAATCCAGTATGTGGGCGGTGACAACCCGTTCAGTGATACCACAACAGCGAAAGAAGTTGCCATGGGCGAATTCAACAAAGGCTGCGATATCATCTTCCACGCAGCGGGCGGCAGCGGACTCGGCGTATTCGCAGCAGCAAAAGAAGGTGATTTCATCGCAATCGGCTGCAACTCAAACCAGAACGTACTTGATCCGGACCATATCGCAGCCAGCATGCAGAAGAAAGTCGATACAGCAGCCTACGAGATCGTCAGACAGGCCTCCGAAGGAACACTTCCGGTAGGCAAAACCACTACCCTCGGTATTGCTGAAGACGGCGTCGGATATACTGTGGAAGGCACCGGCATCGACATTCCGGATGAAATCATTGAGAAGGTTGAAGATCTTAAAGAAAAAATTGCGTCCGGTGAGATTACGGTTCCGGAAGAACTGGAATAAGAAAAGGGAGAAAAACAGGCATGTATGCTGTTGAAATGAAGGATATCATAAAACGTTTTGGCAGCTTTACTGCCAACAACGGGATCACGCTTCTTGTCAAAAAAGGAGAGATCCACTGCCTTCTGGGTGAGAACGGGGCAGGGAAATCCACTCTCATGAATATCCTGTTCGGCCTTTACAGGCAGGACAGCGGTGAGATCCGGATCAACGGAAAATCGGTTGAAAATCATTCTCCGCTTGCAGCTTCCCGGATGGGACTCGGAATGGTCCATCAGCATTTTATGCTTGTCGATGCACTGAGTGTCTGGGAAAACGTTGTGGTCGGACTTGAGCCCGGGGGCTTCCGGATCGACCGGAAAGAAAGCATCCGAAAAGTACAGGAACTGTCTGACCGCTATCACTTTGAACTAAATGCCGAAGAGCAGGTCGGAAACCTGTCGGTCGGCATGAAACAGAGGGTCGAGATTTTGAAGACGGTCTACCGGGGGGCAGAGATCATTATTATGGATGAACCGACGGCGGTTCTGTCTCCCCCGGAAGTGGAACAGTTCCTTATGATCCTCCGGGATATGCGGGCAGACGGGAAGACGATCATCTTCATCACGCATAAACTGAAAGAAACCCTGGCCGTGGCCGACAGGATCACGGTCTTAAGGGCAGGGAAGTCCGTCAGTACGATTGAGGCCGGAAACGCATCTGCCCGGGAACTTGCCGGCATGATGGTCGGACATGAAGTCGATCTTGAGATCGAACGGCCTTTCAATGAGGCAGGCGGCGCGGTTCTGTCCGTCGAGGGACTGCGGCTTCTCCCGAATGCCGCATCAACGGTGAGTTTTGACATCCGCGAGGGAGAGATCTTCGGCATAGCAGGTGTCGAAGGAAACGGACAGAAACAGCTGGAAGAGATGATCATGGGGCTGATCAAGTGTCGGGAAGGACGGATCTCCGTACTCGGGAAGGATGTCACGAAGCTCGGTACGCGGAAGAGACGGCAGCTCGGAATCGGATACATTCCGTCTGACCGCCTGAACAGGGCTCTCCTCTCATCTTTCAGTCTCGAAGACAACTATCTGCTCGGCAAACAGTTTTCGGACAATTACGTGCGGCACGGTATTGTCAGGCACAAAGCCGTAAAAGAAGCAGCAGGAACCCTGATGCGGGAATACGATGTCCGCGCAGCCGGAATGGATCAGGCAGCCGGCTCATTATCCGGAGGCAACCAGCAGAAACTGGTCGTCGGAAGGGAAGCATCAGATGAGCCGAAACTGATCATTGCGTGCCAGCCTGTGAGAGGCCTCGACATAGGGGCAATCCACTACATTCACGAAATCCTGCTGAAACTGCGGAAAGAAGGGAAGGCGATCCTCCTCATTTCCGCCGAACTCACAGATATCCAGCAGCTGAGCGACCGCATTGCGGTTCTCTATAAGGGCGAGATTCTCGCCGCAAGGAAGAATGAAGATTTCACGGAAGAAGAGATCGGGCTTCTGATCGCCGGTCACAGGGAGGCAGTATGATGGGTTCAGCGGATATGAGATCATTCCTCGCATTTCTTGGCCGGTCGCTTGCGGCGGTGCTCCTCTCGTTTGCAGTATCCGCCCTGATCATGCTTGTCTCGGGTTACAATCCTGCGCTTGCTTTTGCTTCCATGATCCGCGGATCTTTCGGGAGTGCCAATTCATTTGCCAATACGCTCTCCAAAAGTGTTCCGCTGATCTTTGCAGGCCTCGCCTGTGCCTATGCGAACAAAGGCGGCATTTTCAATATCGGCTGTGAAGGCCAGCTGTATATGGGCGCCTTTGTATCAACGGTGACCGCTCTTTCCCTCCGGGGAATGCCGAGGCTCTTCGTGATCATTGCATCCATTCTCACCGGCATGGCAGCCGGTGCGGCAGTCGGATCCTTCAACGGCTTCCTGAAAGCAAAAATGAAGCTGAATGAAGTAGTCGTCGCTATCATGCTCAACTATATCTGCCGGTTCTTTACGAGCTTCTTTGTGAGCGGGATCCTGAAGGATCCAGATTCGGAGACGCCCCAGACACTGCCGGTCGGCGAACACTACATGTTCTCGAAGCTGATTCCGAAAACCCAGCTGACGACAGCTCTTTTTCTGGCCCTGATTGCAGCGCTTGCGATGTTCTTTTTCTTCCGGGAGACAAGAGCCGGTTACAATGTACGGGCTGTCGGTGAAAACGGGGCTGCTGCCGAAGCTTCCGGAATCAATGTTGCCCGAACCATGATCCTGACGATGGCGGTCAGCGGAGGGCTTGCCGGTCTGACCGGTGTCACCGAAGTGTTCGGGAAGAGCGAACGGTTCATAGACGGGTTTTCACCGGGATACGGTTTTACCGGCATAGCGATCGCATTCCTTGCGGGGAATCATCCTCTTGGCATCCTGTTAAGTGCACTGCTCTTTGGAATCATCCAGGCCGGTTCGATGAAAATGAGCTACGAAGCCGGAGTATCCACGAGCATGATCAGCGTGATCCAGGGTCTTGTCATCCTGTTTGTCGCCACACCTGAACTCGTGAGCATCCGGATTGGCAGAAGGAGGACGGCATGAATCTGATTCACCAGATTTTTTCCATGAATATGCTGCTGGCGACGCTGAGAATGGCGATTCCGCTCACACTGGCTTCGATCGGCGGAGTGATCTGCGAAAGAAGCGGCATTATCAATCTGGGCGTCGAGGGAATGATGCTTTCCGGTGCATTCGGAGCGGTTGCCGGAACATACTTCACCGGCAGTTCTCTCGCAGGAATTCTTTTTGCCCTCCTTGTCGGCGGACTGACCGGACTGCTGCATGCAGTGCTTTGCATACGCTTTCACACCAGGCAGAGCGTCAGCGGAGTCGGCATCAATATTCTTGCTTCCGGACTTACGATCGTGCTCTGCCGGGCTGTCTGGAAGAGGGACGGTCTCAGCGAAACCGTGAAGCAGGTGCCGGGCATCAGCATTCCGGGACTTGAAAAAATCCCGGTGATCGGGAGGCTGTTCCGGGGCCAGTCCCCTTACCTCTACATTACGGTTCTGATCGTCATCATCGCCTGGTTCGTGATGTACAGGACAAATGTCGGCTTGAGGCTCAGGGTGATCGGCGATCATCCGAAGGCAGCCGAAGCTGCCGGAGTCAATGTCACGAAATACCGCTATGTATCGGTTGTCCTGTGCGGAATGCTCTGCGGATTCGCAGGCAGTTATCTCTCGATTGTACAGAGCAACCTGTTCGTAAAAGACATGGTCGCAGGAAGAGGCTACATGGCGCTGGCGGCCACGATCTTCGGAGGCTGGAATCCGGCGGGTTCCTTCCTCACAGCCCTGCTGTTCGCATTTGCACAGGCCATCCGAATCAATGTCAGCCTGAATATCCCGGAACAGCTGCTACAGATGTTACCTTACGTACTCACACTGCTTGTCCTCATGGGCGTCGGCGGAAGGGTCCGCGGTCCTCAGGCTTCAGGGGATATTAAAGACTGAACACTTATAAGAAATACGGAGGTCTCACAAAATGGAGAATAAAAAGAACACGGGTACACTTGACAAAATGGCTGAAACACTCGGAAAGAAGCAGTATCATGTCATGCTGAGTCCCGGCGATGTCGGAGAGTACGTTCTTCTTCCCGGCGATCCGGCTCGCTGCGACAGAACCGCAAAATATCTTGAGAACGCCGAGCTGGTTGCGAACAACAGGGAGCACCGCACATTTACCGGTACTTACAAGGGTATCAAGGTCAGCGTCACTTCCACCGGCATGGGCTGCCCTTCCGCTGCCATCGCGATGGAGGAACTGATCAATATCGGAGCAAAGGGGTTCATCCGGATCGGAAGTTCCGCGGCTCTCGATCCGAAAATCAGTATCGGCGACCTCATGGTAACCGTCGGATGCATGAAAAATGAAGGCACATCGAAGTTCTACGTTCCGGAGAATTTTCCGGCGATTCCGGACTTTGACCTGACCGGGTGCCTCCTGAAGACGGCGATGGAATTCTCCAAAGACAGGGACTATAATGTATATTACGGTATCACGTCGACTGACGATGCATTCTACGGGGAGTCCCCCGAATTCATCGACCGGCTTCGTTCCTACAAGGTTATGAACCTCGATATGGAATGTTCGGGCCTCTTTACGGTAGCCCATATGCGCGGTGTGAGGGCGGCAGGGATTTGTGGTACTTCGGGCAACCTTACTAATGCAGATGTGATTTATACCCGGAAAAATGAGAGGCTGGCGCAGGCCTGGGAGGAAGAAATCCAGGTCGCGCTCGAGACCATTTACCGGTTTGAAAAAGGAGTCTAAATGAAAAAGGCATACGTACAGGCATATGACCGGATCGTGGAAATGCTCGAAGACAACACCTATCCGCCGGGAAGCGCCCTCCCCACGGAGGTCCGGCTCGCGCAGATGGTCGGAACTTCCAGAATGACTGTCCGCCAGGCGCTGGACCTGCTTCAGGCAGACGGAAAAATAGAGAAGCGAAAAGGATCCGGGAATTATGTGACGGTGCCGAATACGGAACTTAATCCGGGCATGAACCAGCTCGGAAACCCGATCGACAAGTGTCTGAGAACGCCCTATGACAGGACTGTTGTCGAATACGAGAAGGAAGAAGCAAACTCCTTCGCGAGGAATATGTTCGGCGGCAATACCGAAGACATTATTTCGGTTTATGTCTATTATTACCGCGGAGATGAGCTGCTGGCTTACACGTATGCCATGCTGCGCGGGGATGTCTTCGGACTGGTTCCGGAAGAGGAGATTCGTGCGGACTTCACGAACATTCTCTATCAGAACGCCAGAAGGGCGCTGATCGAAATCCAGTTCTCCGCCGACAGAAGATCCCTGTGGCCGGTTAAGCTTAAAGCCGATGAGCGGATCCTGTTCATGACGGAGCATGTCATTGAAAAACGAAAAAAAGTGATCGCTGTCAACAAGCATTATCTGAGGCAGGGACTCTGCAGGATTTTGCTTGAGGCAGTGAAATAATATTCGAACGGCGCCCGGAATGTTCCGGGCAGCCGGTCCCAGGGAGGCTGTATGCTTGGTATCACCGATATGAAACAGGAAATCAGAGAGATTCTTGATAATACTGCACTGACGCATGAACAGGCAATGATGAATCTGTCTGCCGTTCCCCTCAACTATGTGGAATTTTTCGAGACGACGAAAGAGTTCCGGGAACTCGAGGCCGCCGGGTGCCTGTGCACGATGAATGAAGGAAATGTCACGTATGCACCGCGCTATATTCTTCCGGACTACGAAAAACTGCTCCGGGAAGGCTGCTCATTCCTGAGGCTCGGACCGGCCCGCACGCTGGAAGACGCCATCATGAACCTTGAGATTATGTACCGGTTTGTACCTTCCGTCACGCATTACCCCGTTTATCTGGGAAGCGTCGACAAAATGCTGGAGCCCTTTATTGAAGACGAGGAGGACGCATATAGACAGATCCGCCGCTTCCTGATCTTCCTCGACCGGACGATCCCGGATTCCTACTGCCATATGAATCTCGGCCCCGAAGCCACGAAAGCGGGCAGGATGATCGTGGAAATACAGACGGAACTCCAGAATGCCATTCCGTCCATTACGCTTCTCTACGATCCGGCCATCACTCCGGATGACTTCGCGGCAGCGTGTGCGGAATGCGCTCTTCGGTGTGCAAAACCGAGCTTCGCAAATGACAGGGAATACAAAAAGATTTATCCCGTTCCTTACGGAATCGCAAGCTGCTACAATGCGCTTCCGGTTGCGGGAGGCGCCTTTACCCTCTCGAGGATCGTGCTGGCCCGTCTCGCACCGAAGGCCAAGGACTCTGAACATTTCATTAATGAGCTGCTTCCGCATGCAGTGCAGGAACTGTGCGGCTATATCGAGCAGAAAATCACATTCCTTGTGGAGGAGACCCATTTCTTCAAGTCAAACTTCCTCGTTACGGAAGGCTTCCTGAAACTCGACAATTTTGTCGGTATGGTGGGAATGGTGGGCTTAAACGAATGCGTCAATATCCTTATGGAGAAGGACGGCGTTCCCGGAACCTACGGGCACAGCGAATCAGCCGACCTTCTCGGCCGCAAAATCATGGACAGGCTGAAAGCGGAAGTCGAATCCTTCACAAGTAAGTTCTGTGCGGTTAACGGGAACCATTTTGTCCTTCATGCCCAGGTCGGCATTGCAGATGATTATGACATCAGTCCGGGGACCCGCATTGCAATCGGCAGCGAGATCCCGCTTCACGAGCACCTCACACACTGCGGAAAGTTCCATCCTTATTTCAACTCCGGCGTCGGCGATATCTTCCCGTTTGATGAGACGGCGGACCGCAATCCGGACGCCATCGTCGACCTGATCAAAGGCGGATTTGCACAGGGAATGCGTTACTTCTCGACTTACTCTTCCGACGCGGATGTCATCCGGATTACCGGTTACCTCGTCAAGAAGTCGGATATCGTGAAACTGGACAACGGGATTGCTGTCAATCAGGCCAATGCGATGTGGGGCCTCGGCGAAGTTAAGAACAGCCATATCCTGGACCGCAAAGTCAGGAGTTTCGCAGGATGAGCGCAGGACAGAATGCGGCACTCGTCGCAAGGATCATACATCACAGTGTGGTGGACGGCCCGGGAAACCGGGCTGCGGTCTTTCTGCAGGGATGCAACTATCACTGTTCCTACTGCCACAACCCGGAGACGATTTCCGTCTGCTGCGGATGCGGAACCTGCGTGAGTATGTGTCCTGCCGGTGCGATTTCCATTTCAGACGGCAGGGTCATCTGGGATGACGAAGCCTGTACAGGCTGTGATACCTGCATTCATGTCTGTCCCCACCTGTCCTCGCCGAGGGTGAGGCGCCTGACAGCGGAACAGGTCATGGAAGAGATCAGGGGGGATATCCCGTTCATCCGCGGAATCACGGTTTCGGGCGGCGAGTGCACATTGCAGAGAGATTTTCTGGTTGACCTTTTTACTCTCGCGAAAGAGCATAAACTGACAGCCCTCCTTGACAGCAACGGAAGCTATGACTATATGGCCGACGCGGAGCTGATGAACCTCTGCGACGGAGTCATGCTGGATGTCAAGGCATTCGATACCGCCGTCCATAAAGAACTGACCGGACGGGGAAGCGAACCCGTAATAGAAAATGCCCGCAAACTCATGGCAGCCGGAAAGCTCACAGAAATCCGCACGGTTATCGTTCCGGGAGTTCTTCCTTCCGAAGAGACGATTGCCGGTATTGCGGATGTGCTGAAGGAATTTCCGGGATATGAGACGCTCCGCTATAAACTCATCGCCTACCGGAATCTGGGTGTCCGGGAGCCTTACAATACCCTCTTTCGTTCTCCGTCACCGGAGGAAATGCAGGACTTAAAGGCGTTCGCAGAACAGAAAGGCTTCAGAAATATAGTAGTCATTTAGGGGGAATCAGGAGGATAAGAAGATGAACCGCACACTGCTTGTGAAAAACGTGATGTGTATTGTCACCTGCGATGACAGCGACAGAGTCCTTCGAGATGCTGATGTTTTTGTAAAAGACGGCGTGATTGTCTCTGTCAGAAAAGCGGGGGATACGGCGGAAAGGGAAGCCGATGAGGTGATCGACGGCCGGCACATGGTGATGTATCCGGGGCTTGTCAACACCCACCACCACCTTTACCAGACATTCAGCCGGAATCTTCCGCAGGTCCAGAACATGGAGCTCTTTGACTGGCTGAAAACGCTCTATGAGATCTGGAAGAATCTTGACGAGGAGACCGTGTACTGGAGTTCGCTCACCGGCATCGCCGAGCTTCTCAAATACGGATGCACGACAGTCCTCGATCATCATTACGTTTTCCCGGATTCAGGGAATGGCAGTGCGGACCTGATCGGAACACAGTTCGCTGCAGCAGACGTCCTCGGAGCGCGCTTCTATGCGACAAGAGGCAGCATGGACCTGAGCGTCAAGGACGGAGGCCTTCCTCCGGATTCCGTTGTCCAGAGTGTGGACGCGATCATGAAAGACAGCGAAGAACTCGTAAGACGGTACCACGACCGGTCTCCTTTTGCCATGCACCGGGTGGCGCTCGCACCGTGTTCACCTTTCAGCGTCAGTGAAACACTTCTCAGGGAGACGGCGGTACTGGCGAGAGACCTGAAAGTCCGCATGCACACGCACCTTTGTGAGACGAAGGACGAAGAGAACTATATGCTGGAACGCTTCGGAATCCGGCCCCTGGAATATATGAGACGCCTCGGATGGACGGGAGACGACGTCTGGTATGCGCACGGCATTCATTTTAACGATGAAGAGTTGAAATTCCTCGCCGAAACAGGCACCGGTGTGGCTCACTGCCCGGCTTCCAATATGAAACTGTCGTCCGGTATTGCGAGAATTCCGGAAATGCTGAAGCTGGGAGTCAGAGTCGGTCTTGCCGTCGACGGGTCCGCCAGCAATGACGGATCGAGCCTCCTCGAGGAGATCCGCACCGCCTTCCTCCTTCACCGCCTGAATGCAAGCCATGAAGCGCCTTCCGCCTATGCGTTCCTCAAAATGGCGACAAGAGGCAGCGCCTCTGTCCTCGGCTGGGAAGAGATCGGCTCCGTCGAAGAGGGAAAAGCGGCGGACTTCTTCCTGATCGATTCAAGAAGACCCGCGCTCATCGGGGCGCAGGAAGACTTTGCAGGAGCTCCCGCCGCCATCGGGATCCGGGAACCGGTCGACATAACGGTCGTGAACGGCCGTGTCGTCGTGAGGGACGGTCATCTGACAGGAATGGATGAAGCGGTTTTATCCGAAAAAGCCAATCAGGTATTTGAAAAATATATCGGCAGATAACACTTTGGAAGACGGGTTCTTTTGTGAACCCGTCTTTCGTCATCCGCATGTGACCGGCGTAAATAATTCTCGAAACAATGTGACCATACCCCCCGGTTTCCTGTTATTATTGATAACAGAGAATGGTTTTCTTACCTGGAAAGGAGAGACGCAGAAATGAAAAAGATGATGATAGCCCTCTTGGCTCTGGCTGTAAGTATGGCTGTTGCTTCGGTTACATGGGCGGGTCCGTTTGAGCACTACTATGATTATATGAATCCGGACGGGACATTTGCCTATTACTTTGATCAGGGATCAGGAGTCTTTGTTACCCTCGATCAGAACTGGTATCAGCATACATTTGTAAAAACATCCGACCGCGGTGCGACATTTTATCACCGGGACAGTTACCTGGCTTATGAAGAAGAAGGAGTGGAAGGCGGCCGGCTGTTTACGCTCGGCGCATCTGTCAATACCGGCTTCAGGGAACTGCCGAGCTTTGAGTATATCGGCTTTGACGAAGAATCAGCGATGAATTATTATGCGGAACTGCCGTCTGACTATCAGGCGTACATGGA
>CACZTA010000104.1 GCA_902783935.1 uncultured Lachnospiraceae bacterium
GCGGAGGCAAAAGATCTTCGTCTGAAAGAACCGGAAGATTTCCGTGTTCTGATTTCTGCTGAAATGAAGAGTATCCTGAATAAGGCACTCGGGAGAGGGTATGAAGAGTGCGGTACACTCATTGGCGACTTGAAGAAAGCTTATGCCGCACAGGCCGGGATGCCGTATGCCCGTCCGGAACCTTCTGCAGCCGGCGATACCGCCGATTCTATGAATAACCGTGCCCTGAGTTTTCTGGATCTTGGAAAAGATCAGCTTGCGGAAAAGATCTGGACCGATGCGATCCGCATGGACAACAGCAGTTTCCGCTGTCACTATAATCTCGCAGTTTTTTTGTGGCAGGCTAACCGGATCGACAGCGAAGAACTGAGGGAGCGTATCCTGGCACAGAAGGAGGATTCTGAGCTGTTTAGTGAGGCTGAGAAGAACACCGGGTTTGCAGTCCTGGAAACGATCAATGATATCCGCCGACGCATATACGAGACCGGAATAGATGAACCTCTTCCGAAAGAGCCGTACTATGAAATAAAGCGGAATCACAAAGGGGAGAATCCGCCCGGATATGATTTGAATGATTACGAATGCCGGCTTGATGGCGGGGACAAGATCATGGATGACAGCGTAAGTAAGCAGCGCCGTCTCGGCTTTGACGCGGAAGGACGCAGATACTGGCTGGACGATGAACTGTCAGGACGCACATGGTTCCGCACATTCCTGCCGGATGAATATAAAGAAGAGAGGAACACTCTTACTGCGAAGCGGTTTGTGAATCCGGAAGGGAGCATCATTGTCGATGAATCACACTATGGCCTGTATTTCTTCAATGCGAAAAACGGCCGTTCACTGCTCACTTACCATCTGAAGATCGACAGCGAGGGAGATGAGATCTTCGAACATGTGAAAAGGTTCTCGGAAAACGGCTTTGTCTGTGCGGGAGAAACCTGGCGGGAAGGCTGGTGGATGAAACTGCCGCCGGCTGATCCGGCGGTGCCGTTTTCTCTTTCCCGCATCGCGAGCTTTTCTCAGCGGCAATCCGCCATGCGCCGGCTGATCAAGATCTTGCCGGAAGCGCAAGAAGCTTATCAAAACGGTGAGATCGAACGCTGCTTTGAAGCGCTTAGACCGTCGTGTGATGATGGAACGCTGCTTTTGCATGACGAAGCACTGGCTCTTTGGGAGAAGCTGTTTAAGTGGTATGAACCGGAAAAGCTGATCACCGTTATTCCGGGAGAACCTGTCAGTGAGGACGACGGCCGATGGATCCCTGAGGGCGGAGATCCACAGGAACCTGAAGGCCCATTCACCAAAGGAACGGCAGGAGATGAATATACGTCGTTGACCTGCGCGTACACTTATTACACAAAAGAAAACTACAATAACTCGATGGATGTTGACCTGTACTATACAGTGACTGCGCAGGACGCCGTTTCCGGCCGCCCGTTCTATACGCTGTCGTTCCATGAAAGCGAAACCGATGACCATATCTTTTCCTATGATGAATGGTTCAAGGTCAGGGGTCAGTATATCTGGATGAAAAAGCCGGAAGAAAAGACCCCCTGGTACAGGGATCTGGCTGATCCGGAAATGCAGCAGAAGATGGATATGGCAATCGCTCTGCCCGGCGGATATACACTGAAGAATACGGTAAGCGGGGTCGATATCGGCGGGTTCCTCTTTGATGATGTTTATGAGGGACTGGACCTTCTGTCTGATCAGGCGCTTATCCGATGCCGGAAACATTCCTACCGGCTGATCTACCAGTACGGGAAATGCCGGGAAACAACGACGGGCCTTTGGAAGGAATATGTCTGTGAACACCCGGTCCTGCCCGGATCTGCGGCGGCAAGCGAGGTGAAAGTGATTCGCAATGAAGATATCCGTCAGGGAGATACCCTGGAGGAGGAGATCATTGTCGGCAGCGGTCCTCTTCCCTGCAAAGAAGGCTGTATGTGGACAGTCCACCGGAAAAATGAAAACTCCGAAATGGCAATGAGACGCTATGATCCCGCGCGGTTTGGAGAAGACGGCGATCTGACTGCCGGGGAAGTCCTTGAAGGTGCAGCGCGCTGGATCAGCCTCGGTTTGCACGAACATATTCTGGCCTGTTATGATGTGCGCAAATTCGGAGGCGCTCCTGCACTTTTGTGTGAAAAGGAAGAGGGCAGAAGCCTTGAGGAGATGATTGCGGATGGCTCGCTGTACAAAGGAAGCAGTGATGATGTGCGCAGGCGTATCTTTTCCATTGCCGGTCAGATGGCCAAAGGCCTGCAGTATGCTCATCGGAAGAATGTTACGCACAATAACCTGAATCCGGAAAACGTAATCGTTGACCCGGCGGGAAACGCAAAGCTGGACCGGACCGGAATGGGGATCGGAGCACCCAATCAGCGCACAGGCGATGTTCATGACTGGGCATTGACAGTGCTGCAGATGTTTGCCGGGAAAGAGCTGTCTTATACCAATTCCAGAAGGGATCTGTCAAACGATCTTATCGTTTTTCGAAGCGAACCGCCGAAGGGTATAAAGAAGTTTCTTGCGGATTGTCTCGGATATGAGTATTCTGACTTGATGCGGGCAGAAGAACTCTGCCTCGAGGAGATAACCAGGAAATGAGACAGAACCCCGGTAATGTTTCTGAAAGGAGGTGCCGGTTGAACAAGAGGATGATGATATTTACCTTGGCTTTGTTCATCCTGTTTTCATACAATACGTTTGCGGAATGCATTTGCATATAAAAAAAAACTTGATTTCGGTTATCCAGATGCTGACAGATGATCAGCCGGCATTTATACACTTGAAAATACAGGAGGCTGAATATTGATCAAATTCGATACCAGAGACAAAAAACCAAATTTATACGGCCTGCTGGCGCTTGCCGTTTTATTTGCAGCTGTCATAGGTCTGCTGATTCATTTATACGGGGACAGGGCCGGGCTGAATGTCTGCCTGCTGATCGCTGCGTTTTGTCTTATATCGATCATTTACCTTCTGATAACGCTGCGCGAACAGATCAGGTATAACCCATATTCCTACAATACGATTTACTACGTGGGGTTTGCCGTATTCGCTCTGTTTGTCATGACCGCTCATATTGTACTGGCATTCCTGATGACAAGGCATCCGGAGAGTTACGGCTCGGAAAAGATCGCCCGTTATCTTTTGAATTCAGCCCGTGATTTTATGAAATATACGTCACCCCTTATACTGGTGTTTTCCGTATCCCTTTTTGTATCGAATGTTTCCCTGATACGCCATGAGGGGAAGCGGCTCGTCAATGTGCTTGGCATCATTCTGGCATTTCTTCTGGTGGCCGGAGAAGCTGTCGGTTTTTGGTTCGGGAACAATACCCCGAGCCTTATGCATAATCTGGCATCAACTCTGTTCGCTGCCGTCTACCTTTATTTTGAATGCATGCTGATCGGCGTTGCGGCGGCGTTTGTCATTGTGACCAGGTATGAGCCGGAGCCGGACAAAGACTATATGATCATCCTAGGCTGCGGTATTCGAAAAGACGGGACTCCGTCACCGCTGCTCAGAGGCAGAGTCGACA
>CACZTA010000105.1 GCA_902783935.1 uncultured Lachnospiraceae bacterium
TCCGCCGGCAGCTGGATAAACCGGCCTTTTCCTTCGGTTTCCACGCTTTCGGCGCCGCTGTCGGGAGTGCCGGACAGGAAATTGTCCACTTTCTCGGAGAAGCGCTCAAGGCGGGCGGTAATAATCTCTATGGCGATGTCAGCGAGTTTGTCCTTGAGTGCGTCCATCGTTTCTTCTCTCAGGGAATCCGCGTCCTCCTTCTGTATTTCACCGACGGAATTGATGACAGAACCGAAGTCGATCCAGCGATCTCCGATGAGAACGGCCATCCCGTTGATCTTCGTTCCTGCTTCCGTGACATTTAAGAGCGCGTAGACGGTCGGGATATCTCTGAGCATGACCGGAATTGTCCCGCTGTCGTTTTCTTCCCAGGACAGGTTCTGGGTAATGACTGTGCGGGAGGCATCCACGAAAACGTCCGTCAGGACTTCGACCATGTCGTCATCCGTTGTATTCTCGTTGATCCGGTCAAGCCTGAGCGATTTTCCGTCGAGATGCAGATCATCCACCAGTTCAGTGAAGATTTCCCCGAATTTTGCCATGTCTTCCGGGTCATCAATCATCTGCATGATAATGTCGATGACGGCTTCCCCGAGCCGGCTGAGTGATTCCGTATCTAACTGCAGGGTGATCAGGGCCCAGTTTTCGTCGTTCATGGCTTCCGTGTCCGGAAGCTGAAGCGTGGCAAGAAACCTGCCTTCGGGGAGCTCTTCAGGCACTTCCGTCCGGCCGAGCTGTTCCTCTTCGACGAGGGCATCCACTGCTTCATTATAGGCGCCGGCACCGGAGACCTGTGCAGCCCAGTCCAGCAGATTGCCCATCTGCAGATAGTCTGTTTTCGGCGTCAGGCCGAATGCTGTTGTGAACCAGAAGGCGGCTGCGTCGTCGAGCGGCATGCCGTGATCGAGGCAGAGAAGCGCGGCGATCCGGTTGAGCAGGGACGAGTTAAAGTGTACGCCGCCTCTGTCATTGGCTGCGGTCACCGTCGCTGCGTGGGGCCCGTAATACAGGTCCCAGACATATTCCGGCTGCTGGAAGGCGTGCGGATCACTCATGGAACGGACGGTCATCGGTGTGTTTTCACCGAGCCTCCACGTTTCATCATCTGTGGCATCATACGAGTATTCGATGATATTTCCGAAGATGTCCGACATCGCCTCATTGATGGCGCCCAGGTCGTTTTCGTAGAGGTTCTCGTTCATGACAGTAGATGTGAACGTGTGCGTATATTCGTGCGCCATCACGTCCAGGCCCTGTGAGAGGCCGACCGGGGTGCCGGCGGCATCATAAGGACAGTAGCCGAACATCTGCCAGTTTTCGATCTTTCCCATACTGCACGCATTTTCGTAGGGAGTACCGTCCTTTGTGCAGAGACCTTTCAGGATGATGACATCCGTTCCCTGTCCGTCCGGACCGATCCATCCGAGCTTTGCGTAATAATCCCATGCGCAGATGTAATTATGGAACATGAGGAGGTCTTCGGTGTCCCATCCGCTGTTGTCTTCACTGCTGATCAGCTGAATGCTGTGCGTGTCGCCATAAGCGGCTTCCGCATAATCCGCAACGGCGATCCGGCGGTCTGTGTCGCCGAGATACCAGAGGCCGGTTTCTTCGCTGTGCATCACCGGAACCGTGATATGATGCAGCCTGCCCCGGAAATCCATGACGTCACCGCTCCAGCTGCCTGCTTCCATGCCATCAAATACAGGCTGTTTTCTGTAGCCGTCCAGCGACTCCGTATCGCCGGGCTCTTTGACGGGGAGGCTGTACAGGTATCCGCCGTCGAGCCGGACGTAGTGCGCCAGGTACGGCCGCTCCGCCTGCTCTTCGCCGGTGTTCGCCGTATAGACGATCCACAGAAGCTGCGGGTGTGTGATTTCTTCATTGTCTACATCCAGGTCGGCCAGCGTATCGACCGAATGAATTGCCCGTCCGGTCTTTCCGGCGATGATTTCCGCCGGTGTCCCCTGCTCTTCCATATAGTCGAGTACGGCCTGTTCCGCCTGCGCTCTCGTGACGGCGGAAGACGCTGCGCCCATATCTTCCGTAAGGCTGTTGAAGATGCCGGAAATCACGCCGTTTTCATCGGCTGCGATTTTCATCGTGCTGCCGGAGACGGCTTCGCTGTCCGCGACCTGCTGGAAGGAATAGACAGTCAGGCCGTTTATGTCCAGTTCCGACCAGATCCGGAGGTCGGTCTCTTCCGAACCGCCCATGAGATCAATGAGGCTGTAAGCGGTGCGGCAGGCTTCCTGCGCATTGGTGACCGGGCTGAAGGCATCGCTTTCTCCGATAAAATAGACAGTGTCATTTTCCTTCAGAATCTTTGTGTCCGGGTCGCTGCTGAGGATGACGTCTTCCGTCAGAGCCTGCGCGAGCCCTTCTTTCTTCATTTCCGAGAGCTCCGCATCCCACTCGTCGATGGAGAGGGATGCTTCTTCCATAAGCTGCGGTTCCCTTCTGATCGACATGCGGATGTCGGGAACGGAGCTTAAAAGATTCTCCGCCGTTTCTTCCGGTGTTTCTGCAGAAACGGCTTCTTCAGCGACGGAAATGCCGGATTCTTCCATGGCCGGTTCGGCCGCGCTGCCGGCGGAAGCTGCTGACACGGATGTGGCCAGCATGACGGCAGCCATGCCTGCTGCCGCGGCTTTTTTAAAAAATGCCTGTTTTTTCATTTTTTCACCCTTTATATCCTTATCAATGTAACGTCCTTTTCCGGTGTGTTCCGGCCTCCGGAAAAACCCATGTCGGCCGGTCACCTTAATATACATGGGAGTCCATTATTTTCCACGCGGATAAATATGGAAAAACTGTGTTTTTGCGGAGCATAAAAGGAGAGCGGTGAATCAGATGGTAAATTCCGCAAAACCGTCCGCCGTATGGTCGGAGACAGCCTCTGATTCCGCGAAGGCGAACTCATCCGACTGCAGCAGCTCTGAGAGATTTAATGAAGGATTCTGGAGAAGGATATCCAGCAGTTCGATAAAATCCCGGATGACTTCGCGGGGCGTAATGTTCCTGTCCGCGCCGATGCGGCTGTATTCAATCCGGATAAACGAGGCGAGATCTTCTGTCGTGAGTTCCCTTGCGCAGCCGTAGAGACCGGCGTGCATATCCGCGAGTTTTTCGCAGAGCACAAGCATTTCCTCCGCCGTCAGCGGTTCCAGGCGGATGACCGGCGCCATGAGGTCCCGGGCGCCGGGGCCTGAGAACCGGCCTTCCGCGAGCCGCGAGCGCAGCGCTTCATAGCTGTAGATGCCGCGCCGCCTGTCTTCGACCGCCTGCGGGGTGGCGCCCATGATGATGCCGAGATACGAGGCTTTGCCCTGCAGCGTGTCATTGTACATCGTCAGCAGCTTTTCATAATTATTCTGCCGGGTGACCGTGTGCGGGATCTTATAGATATTGACGAGCTCGTCGACCATGATCATCATGCCCGCGTAGCCGGCCAGGCGGAAGAAGACGGCAAAAAGCTTCAGATAATCATACCAGTCGTCGTCCGTGATGATCATGTTGACGCCGAGCGCTTCCCTCGCGTCTCTTTTCAGCGCATATTCGCCGCGGAACCAGCGCGTGACGTTTGCCTTCATTTCGTCGTCGCCGTCCAGATAGGCGTGGTAGTAGGCGGACAGGAGCTTCGCGAACTCAAATCCGTGGACGAGTTCGCTGACGGCGGACGTGACGGCGAGGATTTTCCGGTCGACGGCTGCCGTGAGGGCGGGGTCGCCGGGCAGAAGGCCGTTCTCCTGTGCGGCTTCGGTCTGCACGTTGTTGATCCAGCGGTCAAGGACAAGCGTCAGTGCGCCGCCCTCGGGCTTCGTCTTCGTGGAGAGATTCCGGATCAGTTCCCGGTAGGTCGCGAGCCCCTGGCCGCGGGTCCCCTGGAGCCTTCTTTCGGGCGACAGGTCCGCGTCGGCGACGATGAAATTCCTGTCCATCACATAATTGCGGATCGTCTGCAGGAGGAAGCTTTTTCCTGAA
>CACZTA010000106.1 GCA_902783935.1 uncultured Lachnospiraceae bacterium
CCAGAGATTTCTTCAGCTCTCTCTTCGACTCAACCTCGGGCGGACACAGCAGAACCGTTTCCTGCGGCCGGAACATTTCCGTGCCCAGAACGTTGTCGATCGGCCGCTCGTCGTATAATTCAATGAGTGTTTTCATGATGATTTCTCCGTGCAGATGGGTCCGTCTATCCATTTCCGGCAGATATCCGTCTGCTGCCTCCAGTCTGTATTATACTTGAACAGATCGCGTAATACAATTCCGATCGGGCAGGAAGCGGACAGACTTTAGCCCGAGGCTGCATAACGCTTCCATTATCAGCCCGGTTCATATGTATTGTATTTCGCGGCCACCTTCATGTATAATATGCTCATAAATACATTTCATATTAATATTACAAATGCACTGCAAAAGCAGTACATCATAAGGAGGTACTCTATGGTTATTACGGATATTCAGTTCCTGGTTACTGGTTTTCGTTTTGAGGAACCATTGAAGGTCGCCTTTGCCTCCATCACGGATATGGACTCCTGCATCGTCAAGGTCCTCACAAATGAAGGGATCACCGGGTTCGGTGAAGCAGCTCCCCTGCCTTTTGTGACGGGAGATAATCTGGATACCATCCTGACAGTCGGGAAAGATCTGAAAGAGGCATTGATCGGGATGGATCCCCGGTCGATCGGGGCTGTTCACAGGGTCATGGACAAACTGTATACGGGAAACGGCGCTGTAAAGGCCGGCATTGATATCGCGTGCTATGATATTGCCGCTAAGTCTGCGGGAGTACCGCTCTACAAATATCTGGGAGGCGATGATCCCCACGTGCATTCAGATGTCACGATCGGCATCGATACACCGGAGCGGATGGCAGTAAAGGCATCCGACTGGGCGTCCAGAGGATTCGATATCCTGAAGATCAAACTGGGAGAAGCGATTGACATCGACGCGGCGCGCATCCGGGCGATCCGACAAGCAGTCGGACCGGATATCCGGCTCAGGATCGACGCTAACCAGGGCTGGACGGTAAAAGACACGCTCCGGATCAGCACACAGCTGGATGAACTGGGGATAGGACTGATCGAACAGCCGGTTCCGGCAGATGATTTTGACGGACTAAAGGAGATCCGGGACCATTCCGGTCTTCTGGTAGCTGCGGACGAAAGCTGTCATGGCATCAAAGATGCCATGAGACTCTCTTCCATGCGGGCTGCAGATCTCGTTAATATCAAACTGATGAAATGCGGCGGCATATACCCTGCCATCAAGATCGCAGCTATTTGCGAATCCGCAGGGCTGCGCTGTATGATCGGCTGCATGGGCGAAAGTACGATCGGAAATCTGGCAGGCATGCATCTGGCTGCGGCTTTGGATATCATTCAGGAAGTGGACCTGGATTCAATCTATCTGTTAAAACAGGATACTGTCCTGGGTGGATATGACCATGTGGGAGGAGCTGCAACTCTTTGGGATACTCCGGGACTTGGATGTGGCGTAAAGGAAGCTGCCCTGGGAGACAGGTAATATAGGAGTAAAGATCGCATATTGATGAGAACCCTATGAAATAAATAGATTTAAAGGAGAAACTGTTATGAAAGCTGAGACCATGATCAAAAAACTGATGGAAGATTATCATGTTGCCGGTATGAGTGCTGCAATCATCCGTGACGGAAAGATCGTCAGCATAGACGGTTATGGTGTACGCGACACGTCTGCCGATCTTCCGATGACGGCGGAAACGGTCCTGCCGATCGGATCCATCACGAAAACTTTTACCTCGCTGGCCTTGGGAATGTTAAGTGATGAAGGAAAACTTGACTGGGACACCCCGGTCATCTCCTATCTTCCCTCCTTGAAGCTTTATAACGATCTGCTCACGGAAAATGTTACCGTACGCGATCTGATGAGCCATCGAACCGGAGTTCCAAAGTATGATCTGCAGGCAATCTACTGTGTAAAGGAAGATCCTGCCGAAATGGTCCGCACTCTGGAATATCTTGAGCCGAGCGCTCCGCTGCGTACCAAATTCCAGTATTCCAACCAGATGGTCTCTCTGGCCGGGTATCTGGTCGAAGTGCTTTCGGGACATCCCTATCAGGAATTTGTCAGGGAACAGATCCTGAAACCGCTGGGGATGACGTCCACCGATTTTGAGGTATCCTCCCTTTCCAAATATGAAAACACGTCAAAAGGCTATGTGTTTGCGAACGATACTTTTATAGAACCACCTTATATGCATCTTGGCGCATTCGCTCCGGCCGGCGCAATCGTATCGTCGGCAGCCGATATGGCAAAGTACGCCCTTTTCCACCTGGGTGACGGCTGTTGGGAGGGAACCCGCCTGATCAGTGAAGAAAATCTTCGGGAAATGCATAAGCCACAGTTCATCGGCACCCCGTATTTCTGGGAATTTGAGGAATTCCAGAGCACGGAATACGGGCTTGGCTGGTTTACAGACGTTTACCGCGGTCAGAAAATGATCAACCACGGCGGAAACACCAACGGTTTCTCGGCACAGATGACACTGCTTCCTGCGCAGAAGTTTGCCGTTGTCCTGCTCTCAAACGCCACCTCTTCCTTCTCCGTCAACGCCCTCGGCCACATCTTCGCCGACGAAGTGCTTGGCGTTGAAGACATTCCGGACTGGTCCGGACGCTTCCAGGAAATCTTCAACAACCTGATGGCAGGCATGATGGCAGGTATGCAGGCCAGAGCCGAGGCCAAAGTGCCTGATACCACGCCGACCCTGAAGCTGGAAGATTATACCGGCACCTATCGTCATCCCGGCTTTGGAGAAATGACCTTCGCCATGACGCCGCAGGGTCTGGCCGGAACGTGGAACGGCCTTCCTGCCATGCTGCTCCACTATAACTATGACGCCTTTGACCTGATGCTTCCTGTGCTGGGGCAATCGGTTCCCGCACAGTTTATCGTGGAGGACGGAAAGATCCGTGGCCTGGAAGTTACAATGGAAGCAACGCCGGGTGTTCATCCCGCACTGTTTGAACCGTAAGCTCTGTTCTGAATGCTCAACCGCTCAAGCAGGAGGAGATACCCGTTAGAAACGTGCGCCGCCAGGCGCACCTAATGAAAAGACCGGCTCCAGTTTAACCTGGAAGCCGGTCTTTTACGATGGAACATATTTCTGAACTTTCTTTTGATCAGATCATCTATATTAAGGAATCAATAGCAGAATACTTTGACGCCATGCGCAGGTACCAGGCAGGCCAGTCCGCCTGTCTTGAAGGCGGCACCTTCGCCTGACCAGATCTCCCGGATCGGTCCGCCGCTGTAGGCTTTCA
>CACZTA010000107.1 GCA_902783935.1 uncultured Lachnospiraceae bacterium
ACAGGGCAATGCTCTTTCATGGGCATCTGCAGGCGGCCTGGGATTCCGCGGTTCAAGGAAATCTACTCCCTATGCTGCACAGATGGCAGCCGAGACAGCGACAAAAGCAGCTCTTATTCACGGACTGAAGACAGTTGACGTCTTCGTCAAGGGACCCGGTTCGGGAAGAGAAGCAGCGATCCGTGCTCTGTCCGCAGCGGGACTTCAGGTGCTCTCCATCAAGGACTGCACACCGGTGCCGCACAACGGATGCCGTCCTCCGAAGAGAAGACGTGTCTGATTTTAACACAGCAGACATAAGAGCAGCGCAACAGAACTTGAAAGCAGGCGCGCCGTGCAGAAAACGGACATACGGCGCGGGTACAGTTTAGGAGGTCCATAAATAAAATGGCAGTTAATAGAACACCTGTTCTGAAAAGATGCAGATCACTGGGACTGGAGCCGACATACCTCGGCTATGACAAAAAGTCCAGAAGAGAACTGAAGAGATCCACACGCAAGGTTTCCGAGTATGGCCAGCAGCTTCGCGAGAAGCAGAAGGCAAAGTTTATCTATGGCGTACTGGAGAAGCCCTTCCGCAATTACTACGAAAAGGCAGACCGCATGTCCGGCATGACAGGCGAGAACCTTATGCGTATGCTTGAGCTTCGCCTTGACAATGTTATCTTCCGCCTCGGTTTTGCGAGAACACGCAGGGAAGCCCGTCAGATCGTTGATCATAAGCACGTCCTCGTGAACGGCAAATGTGTGAATATTCCGTCCTATCAGGTAAAGGCCGGTGACAAGATCGAGATCAGGGAAGAGAAGAAGTCTTCCCCGAGATACAAAGCTGAGAACGGAATCATCGCTGCAACAGCCGGAAGAGCTGTTCCGGAATGGCTTGAGGCTGACAGTGAAAAACTTGAAGGAACCGTGAAAGAAGTTCCGACAAGAGAAGTGATTGATGTCCCTGTCAATGAGATGCTGATCGTCGAGTTGTATTCGAAATAATCTGATTCCCGGAACCCTTCACAAGTTTTTTACTATCCTTAAGGAGGGATGTAAGTGTTCGATTTTAATAAGCCAACGATTCAGATCGAAGAGCTTTCCCAGGATAAGTGTTTTGGACGTTTTGTAGTTGAACCTCTTGAGAGAGGTTACGGCACAACTCTGGGTAATTCGCTCCGCAGGATCATGCTCTCCTCACTTCCGGGCGCAGCCATCAGCCAGGTCAAGATCGAAGGCGTTCTTCATGAGTTCAGCCCGATCCCCGGTGTGAAGGAGGATGTCTCTGAAATCATTATGAATCTGAAGTCTCTTGCGATCCGGAATACTTCGGAGACGGACGAACCCAAGAACGCGTATATCGAGTTTGAGGGCGAAGGTGTTGTGAGAGCTGCAGATATTCATGTGGATTCAGATATCGAGATCATGAATCCGGATCAGGTCATCGCGACGCTTGACGGCGGCGCGAACAGCAAGCTGAACATGGAAATCACAATCACGAAAGGCCGCGGTTACGTGAGCGCCGACAAAGGCAAGCTCGAAGACCAGCCGATCGGAGTCATCGCCGTGGATTCGATTTACACACCTGTAGACCGCGTCAACATGAGCGTTGAGAATACACGTGTCGGACAGCAGACCGACTTTGACAAGCTGACGCTTGATGTCTGGACGAGGGGCACCCTGAGTCCGGAGGAAGCAGTCAGCCTGGCAGCAAAGGTGCTGAGCGAGCATCTGAAGCTGTTTGTCGATCTGACGGAGACGGCCAAATCTGTCGAAGTCATGATCGAACCCAAGGACGACGACAAGGAAAAAGCTCTCGAGATGAATATTGATGAGCTTGAACTTTCCGTCCGTTCGTACAACTGCCTGAAGAGGGCGGGAATTAATACAGTTGAGGAGCTCTGCAATAAAACTTCCGAAGATATGATGAAGGTCCGCAATCTCGGACGCAAATCTCTGGAAGAAGTGCTCGCAAAACTGAAGGATCTGGGACTCTCGCTCCGTCCGAGCGAGGAGTAATCCGGAAGAAACCCAATATGTCCACGGCATGAAGCGCTCCGCCAGTAAGACCGAAGAGCATGACGGAAGCGTGCCGCATGAGAAGGAGAGACAACATGTCAGGTTACAGAAAACTGAGCAGAACGTCTGCACAGAGAAAAGCGCTTCTGAGAAGCCAGGTTACCAGCTTTTTATATCACGGCAGAATGATCACCACAGAGGCGAAGGCAAAAGAAGTTGCCCGGATCGCGGAAGGACTGATCGCTCTTGCAGTGAAGGAAAAGGATAACTATGAAACAGTTACCATCACCGCCAAGGTTCCGAAGAAGGATGCCGAAGGCAAGCGCGTCAAGGAAGAAAAAGACGGCAAGAAGGTGACCGTATTTCTTGAAGAGCAGAAGGAAATCCGCAAGGATATGCCTTCCAGGCTGCATGCAAGACGTAAAATGAATAAGGTATTCTACCCGGTCGTCGAAGTTCCGTCCGAAGGCAAAGGCCGCAAGAAGGGAACAAAGAAGATCGATATGGCGCAGAAGATGTTTGACGAAATCGCTCCGAAGTATGTAAACAGGAACGGCGGATATACCAGAATCGTCAAAATCGCGCAGCGCCCCGGTGACGGAGCCATGAAGGTTCTGCTTGAGCTCGTATAAGCCTTAAGATGATCTGAGACCGACGCATTATTTCGTGCGCCGGTCTTTTGTGGTATCACAGCATTACGGAGGATTCCCATGAAGGTATACCCGGAAGGAGAAAGCTCCCTCCGCCGCAGGCGGGGAAAACGCCGCGCCGCTGCCGGAATAATGACTGCGGTCTGTATTCTTCTGATGCTGCTGCCTGCAGCAGGCCGTGCGTCAGGTGACGGAGGCGATCTGCCTGTGCCCGGGAAAAATACAGCCTGCTATCAGATCGTGTGCAGGGATGACCGGCTCGAGCAGATGATGCTGAAATATGTTCCGGACTATAAAGAAGGTGAAAGGCTGGGAACAGACCTGGGTTCGAGAGTCACCGTCAAAACCGGCATGCTCGGAGAAATGCCCGTTCGCTGGACGATCATCGACGCTTCGGAAACCGCCTATATGAACTATCTGGACACGCTGCTTCTTGAGCAGGAAGAGAGAAGCGATAACGACCGAATAGATCTGTTTGCCGTTTCTTCGGAATATCTCAGTAAATATTGTGATGAGACAGCGGAAGTGACTGTGCCGCTTGCGGAAACCGGTCTCAGGGAAGAAGATCTCGCGGGCCAGTATGAGATCATGAAGGTGCCAGGGTGTGACATCTCCGGAAGGCAGAGGGCGGTGACGCCATTTCTGCCGGCAGGCGTCTGGGCTTACAGGCGCAGCATCGCCGAAGAAGTTTTCGGATCGGATGATCCTGGGCTCATCAGCGGAAAACTCGGCACCTGGCAGGATTTCACGGATACAGCTGCAGCGATGAAAGAAAAAGGATTCCGGATGTATTCGGGCTATACCGACACCTGGAAAGCCTGTGATGCCGGGCGGGAGACTGCCTGGATCAGCGAGGACGGAACGATCAGTTTTGACCGGCTGACTGTCGGCTGGGTCCGCAGGACCAGTGCGGATGCCGCAGAGGGAAGAACCGGCGGAACGGAGAGATGGTCCGATGCCTGGGTCAGCGACTACGGAAGCGGGGGCAGGACGTTCGGCACTTATCTGACGGTCAGTGAGCTGAAGGCGCTGATCCGGGAGACGGATGCTTCTCAGAAGAATGACTGGGCCTGCGTGTGCGGACCCGGCTCTTACGCGGACAGCTGTACCTGGTACTGCGCAGCAGCCGGCAGTTCCCATCTGAAGGAAACGGGAGACATCTTCCGGAAACTTTTCTGTACGGAAGAGACCCTTCAGGCCCTGCTTGCAGATACGGGGGAGGGCGTGAATCACAGAGACGTCATGGAACGGGCTGCGGCGGACGATGCGTTTAAAAGTACCATATGCAGCGGGCAGAATCTCATGGAGGTGCTGGACCGTGCGGCATCGGCATGCAGTACGGAAAACAGGACCGTCTATGATGACGGACTCGCGGAGATATTTATATCGTCCTATCTCCCTTTCTTCAGAGGGGAAACAGATGAAGCTTCAGCCATGCATGATTTTTATGAACTTGCACGGAAGCGCTACCCGGATCTTCTGATCTGATCAGTGACAGCCCAGGAACGGCTGTAGATGGAGTAATTTCATGAATGATAAACGCGGAAACCGGTCTCCTCTGGGAGACAATAACGGCAACAGAAACGGAGGACAGTCATTTCTGATCGTAGTGGTCTGCATGCTTGTCAGCCTGATCTGCGTGGCTCTTTTTTCGGGTGTGACCAATACGACCTCCTCGAGAAAAATCAGCTATGACGAGTTCATCCGCATGCTGAATGACGGAGAAGTCAAATCGGTCGTGATCAATACGGATACGATCGACGTCACCGGTACGGGGGAGCAGGACGCTGCTCCGGGCATAAAGTACTATACGACCAGAACGGAAGATATAACGGCTCTGACGGAACGCCTGGATAAAGCCAACGTAACGTTTTCCAGAAAGGAAACCAGTGTTGCGGGGGAAGTGCTCGAAGCGGCATTGAGCTTCCTGATCCCGTTTGTCTTCTTCCTGATTGTCATGTCGGTTTTCATGAACCGCATGAACAAAGGCGGAGGCATGATGGGCGTCGGGCGGAGCAAAGCCAGGACCTATGTGCAGAAGAACACGGGCGTCACCTTTAAAGATGTCGCCGGTGAAGACGAGGCCAAGGAGAGCCTGCAGGAGGTCGTGGAATTTCTGCATAACCCCGGCAGATATATCGAGATCGGCGCAAAGCTGCCGAAAGGAGCCCTCCTGGTCGGCCCTCCCGGCACGGGGAAGACGCTTCTCGCGAAGGCAGTTGCGGGGGAGGCGAACGTCCCGTTTTTCTCCCTCTCCGGGTCGGAATTTGTCGAGATGTTCGTCGGTGTCGGCGCGAGCCGTGTGAGGGACCTGTTTGAAGAAGCGAAGAAGAATGCTCCCTGCATCATCTTTATAGACGAAATTGATGCCATCGGAAAGACGAGGGACAGCGGCCGCTGGGGCGGCAATGATGAGAGAGAACAGACACTGAACCAGCTGCTGGCTGAGATGGACGGATTTGATTCATCTAAAGGACTGCTGATCCTTGCAGCCACAAACCGGCCCGAAGTGCTGGATCCCGCACTTCTCCGCCCGGGGCGCTTTGACCGCCGGGTAATCGTCGACAGACCGGACCTGAAGGGCCGCGTCGCCATCCTGAAAGTCCATGCGAAAGACGTGGCGATGGATGAAACGGTCGATCTCGAAGGGATCGCACTCGCCACAAGCGGCGCCGTGGGGTCGGATCTCGCAAATATGATTAATGAAGCCGCGATCCTCGCTGTCAAGCACGGGCGGGCAGCCGTCAACCAGCAGGATCTTCTGGATGCGGTGGAAGTGGTGCTCGTCGGAAAGGAAAAGAAAGACCGGATCCTGAGCAGGGAAGAGCGGCGCATTGTCTCCTATCATGAAGTCGGACACGCACTGCTGACGGCTCTCCAGAAAAATGCGGAGCCGGTACAGAAGATCACCATTATCCCGAGGACGATGGGCGCGCTCGGCTACGTGCTCCAGGTTCCCGAGGAGGAAAAGTTCCTGAATACAAAGAAGGAACTGGAAGCCAGGCTTGTCGTGGCGCTCGGCGGACGCGCTGCCGAAGAAATTGTCTTTGATACGGTCACGACGGGTGCGGCGAACGATATCGAGCAGGCGACGGCGATCGCCAGGGCCATGATCACCCAGTACGGCATGTCGGAAAAGTTCGGCCTGATGGGGCTCGCCTCCCAGGAGAATAAATATCTCGACGGCCGTACCGTGCTCAACTGCGGCGACCAGACAGCCACGGAAATCGACCATGAAGTGATGAAAATGCTCAGGAAGTCCTATGAGCAGGCGCTGTCCATGCTGCGGGTGCACCGCGCGACAATGGACCGCATCGCCGAGTGCCTGATCCGCCAGGAGACGATTACCGGCAAGGAATTCATGAAGATTTACCGGGAATGCGAAGGACTCGCCCCGGAAGAACCCGTGAATGAAGAAGCGCCGGGTGAGGGCGTATCTTCAGAGCCTGAA
>CACZTA010000108.1 GCA_902783935.1 uncultured Lachnospiraceae bacterium
CCAGATTTTTGAATTTATCCATATTTGACATCGCACATCCTCCTTTTCTCCGCCCTGCTGTCTGCAGAGCCGGCGGTTTTATTCTCAAGATATATCTATCCTGTAAATTCACTATATCAGCTCTTCTGTCATAATAAAATCACACTGATTATATCATATTGCACATCCGAAGCAAATCTCCTGTTTATCTATATAAAGAAAAAGCGGAAATCCCGATGTAAGGATTTCCGCCCTCAGCTACTTTCGAGACTCGAACTCGAGACCTCCTCACTACCAATGAGGTGCGCTACCACCTGTGCCAAAGTAGCCTGCGTTAAACGCAAGACTGATTATAGCGCATCTGTTTTTAAAAAGCAACTCCAATTTCACAAGGCGGCGGATTTCCCGGACAGCGCCTCTTTGAGCTCAGCTTCCGCGGCCATGACGGACCCCTGTACCATTTTGTCCGAGCCGCCGCCCTTTGCTCCGAACTGCTGCCTGAGCAGTGCCGCCGCTTTCCGCGCATCCGCGTTCTTCCCGGCGCCGATCACAAAGCTGTATCCCCGGCTGTCAGACCCTGTAAATACACCGGACCAGCCTTCATGAACAGCAGTCAGACGGTTGACGGTACTGCGGGCTGCAGCCGCTTCCGCATCCGGCGAAAAGAGAAATACGTCCGGCAGTGCGGGATCCGCGGCATCCGCATCCTTCTCAAGCTGTCTTTTGCCCAGTTCCGTCAGTCTCGCTTTCATGGCGCGGAGCTCTTCTTTCGCTTTTACACTCTGTGAATAGATTTCATCGGGCGAGGTCGTGAGATAATTTGCCGTCTTTATCACAATGTCCCGGTCTTTCCTGCACTGTCTGACTGCCCGCTCCCCGCAGAGAATACTCACCCGCACTCCACTCTTCCACCGGATCATGCCGGTCACGATGAGCACGCCGATCTCTCCGGTCCGCCTGACGTGCGGCGCGCAGCAGGCACAGGTATCATACCCGGGAAACTCCACGATCCTGACGAGGCCCGGCAGGTCAATTTTGCTCCGGTATTCAAGTTCTTCCCGTTCGCGCCCGCTCACATAGCGGATCCGGGACGGAATGTCTTCCGTTATAATCCGGTTGACCAGAATCTCCAGTTCCCCGATTCTTTCCGCGGGAATCACCCCGTCAAAATCCAGCGTCACTTCCCGCTCACTCAGATGGAAGCCGACATTGTTAAAGCCGAACAGCCCGTGAACAAGCCCAGAGAACAGATGCTCCCCGGAGTGCTGCTGCATGTTGGAAAAGCGGAAGGCCCGGTCGATTTCCCCGGAAACCCTCTTGCCGGGAAGAATGCCTGCCGCACGAACATCTGCTGTCTTCAGGAGATGATGGATTTCGTCCCCCCTGATCTGCACATCCGCCACCTCTATTCCGCCCAGCACGCCCCTGTCAGCCTGCTGGCCGCCCTCTTCGGGAAAAAAAAGCGTCCTGTCAAGAACCACATCATTCCCTTCGGCGGAAAGCACTTCCGCATCAAAGCTTACCGCATAGGCATCTTCATCATACAGTTTTCCGGTTTTTACGATTCCTGCGTCCTGCATCGCCTGTTTCCGTGCCGGGTTCCCCGGTCCCTTCTGTTTTAACTGTTCATTATACTATCTTGTCTTCTCTACGATTGTGCCGCTCCTGTAGGCGTCGAGCAGCACTTCAAGTTCCTCGATCCGCTCCCTCAGGTCCTGGCCTGCATCCGTGTCGGCGATGCTCAGGCGGCCGGGATACTGCTCCACCATAACCCGGTCGGAATGAATATCCGTCCCGAAGCGGATCGCGTCCTCTGTCGACGTAAACGGCTCATGTGCGACGAGGCGGACCCCCCAGGAATTGTAAATGAGCGTGTAGCCCGCAATTCCGGTCGTGCCCTGGTAAGCTTTGGAAAAACCGCCGTCAATCACAAGCAGTTTTCCGCCGCAGTGAATCGGAGACTGGCCCTTCTTTACCGGCACATGTCCGTTTATGATATGGCAGTGGGGTCCTTCCAGGCCGAATTCCTTCAGAATTGAATCGACAACGGTTTCATTATCCAGCAGATCATAGTAGACATTTTTTTCTTCAGTATGCGTCTCCTTCTCTGCAAGAAAATACCGCTCAAAAGTTGCCATCTTGCTCTTCCCGAACAGGGGCGAGTCCCGGTGGCTCCAGATCCACCAGAGAATATCCCTGCCCTCTTCACGGTGCACCGGATTCATGGAGAAGAAAGCGCGGCGGACCAGTTTGTCCAGACGGTCATAAAGGGCTCTGCCCTTCAATGTCCTGTCGTAGACCGCCACATCCCGGAACTGTCCGTTCTCATCGAGCGGCATACAGCCGTGGTACAGCAGGTTTCCGTTGCACACCTTGTAGAAAGAACCGTTGTTCAGCAGGAACTGCATATGCTGCTGCAGCCGCCTGCAGTTCCTGAACGCGCTGCGGAGGCGCTCCATGACAGCCGCTTCTTCATCCGACAGACGGTTCGGATCTGACGGATCCACCGTCGGAAAATGGCTGTCCTTCAGCATATAGGTCTTTCCTTCAAGTGTTACGGAACCCTTCTCATAATCAATAAACTCCATGACGGCGCGGTTTTCCATCCGGAACTCCGGCCTTTTCCGGGCCAGCTGTCCCTCCAGCTTAAACTGGATCACGGAGATGGCCTTGTGGATCCGCATGTTCATATCCAGATCTTCCAGGTCGCTGTCCGCAGCCGCTTTCAGGTGGAAACAGGAGCACGGGTCATCCCCGTATGTCTTCACTGCAAATGTCGCGAGCGGCAGCAGGTTGATCCCGTAGCCGTCCTCGAGTGTCGAGAGGTTGCCGTACCTGGCAGAGACACGGATGACGTTGGCAATACAGCACAGCTGTCCGGCGGCAGCACCCATCCACACGATATCGTGGTTACCCCACTGAATATCCAGGCTGTGATACTCAAGAAGCTTGTCCATGATATCATCGGCGCCGCTTCCCCTGTCATAGATATCCCCTAGAATATGGAGATGATCGACAGTAAATTTCGGAATCAGTTCAGCCAGAGCCGTAATAAAAACATCAGCCCTGTTGATCCTGATTATGGTATTGATGATTTCTTCGTAGTACGCTTCTTTATCCGCGATATCATCCTTTTCCGTGATCAGCTCTTCAATTACATAAGCAAAATCTTCCGGCAGCTGCTTCCGGATCCGGGATCTTGAATACTTGCTCGCAGTATACCGGCAGACGGCAATCAGGCGGTAAAGCATGATCTTGTACCAGTCGGTCAGCTGTTCCTCCGTCATTTCCTTTTTGACAATGTCAAGCTTCTCTTCAGGGTAGTAAATCAGCGAGCAGAGATCCCGGATTCCTCCTGCAGACAGGGCTTTGCCGAACACCTCCGTCACTTTCTTCCGGACTGCTCCGGACCCGTTCTTCAGGACGTGTGAAAATGCCTCATATTCCCCGTGAACATCCGTAATGAAGTGTTCGGTTCCTTTCGGCAGGTTCAGGATCGAAGACAGGTTAATAATCTCCGTCGATGCCTTTGCAATCGTCGGATAGAGTTCTGACAGCCGCTCCAGATATTTCTGATCATAATCCTTCATCCCA
>CACZTA010000109.1 GCA_902783935.1 uncultured Lachnospiraceae bacterium
TACCATGAAATCGGACACGCACTGGTGGCCGCGAAGCAGACAAATTCGGCGCCGGTGCAGAAGATTACGATTATTCCCCGCACATCCGGCGCGCTGGGCTATACGCTGCAGGTCGATGAAGGGGACAAGTACCTGATGTCGAAAGAGGAGATCCTGAATAAGATCGCCACGTTTACGGGCGGGCGCTGTGCGGAGGAACTGATTTTCGGATCCGTGACGACCGGCGCATCCAATGATATCGAACAGGCGACGAAGCTCGCGCGTGCGATGGTAACCCGGTTCGGCATGGCGGACGAGTTCGGCATGGTGGCACTCGAGACGCAGACGAACATTTACCTGGGCGGCGACAGTTCGCTTGCGTGCGCGCCGGAGACGGCGAAGCAGATCGACGATATCGTCGTCCGCGTGGTGCAGGAACAGCATGACAAGGCGCTGAAGATTCTGAAAGATAACGAGATCAAGCTGCACGAGCTTGCGAAGTTCCTGTATGAAAACGAGACAATTACAGGCGAGGATTTCATGGAGATCCTGGACAGGCCTCTTCCGGTGAAGCCGGCGTGATTTATACAGAAAAAAGGCAGCCGCGGATGCGGCTGCTTTTTACTGCACGGAATATCAGAATACGCTCTGGTAGACCAGTACCATCAGCGGCATGGTGAGGAGGCTCAGGCAGGTCGCGAGGACATTATAGGTTCCTGCGGATACGGAATCCCCTCCGTAGACAATCGCAATCTGCGTGACCATCGAAGCCGGCGGTGCGGAGACGGCGAACATGGAAATCAGGAAGGGATCTTTCAGCTGCGGCGCAATCACAAAGATCCGGCTCACTTTGAGGAGCAGTATAATAATGAGCGGCAGGATGAGCAGACGGCCCGCCGCGATCATCCACGCTTTCGGATTTGTGATGATCTGCCTGAAATCAGCGCCCGCCATCACCATGCCGATGACGATCATGGAAGCGGGGCCCACCATTCCTTGGAGCCCGGCCAGTGACGTATCCAGGACCTCCGGGAGGCGGATCCCTGTCAGCATGAGCGCAATACCGATGATCAGGGAAATGATATTTGAATTTGTCAGGATCTTCCGGACGTTGATGCCGCGTACCCCGCTGATCAGGGAAATCCCGTACGACCAGATAAAGACGTTGAAGGAAACAAGATACCCGGCGGTGTAGAACAGGTAGTCATCTCCGAAAATCATGCTGACGAGCGGCATGATCAGATGGCCGCTGTTTGTGAAAACCAGTGTTGCCTGGTCTGTGGGCGAGAGCTTCAGGGGCCCGGCTGTCAGGCGCATGAGGAGGATCCAGACAATGTGGACGGCAAACCCGAAAAGGATGCCTCCGGCCAGCCCGAAGATACGGTCAGGCGTCAGCTCGATCTGGAAGCAGCGGATCAAAAGGCTGGGCGTCATCAGGTGAATGATGAGGACAGACAGGACCCGGCTGTCGGGTGTCTTCAGGAGACCGGCCTTAACAATGATAAAACCGGCCGCACACCAGAAAACCATGGACAGCATTTTTGTCAGCAGGACGAGACTCAGTTCCATAACGGGATGACTCCATATAAATATGAAAGAATGTGGTGTCTTCAACGTATGATACATGAGGACACATTATCCGTCAACTCCGGCGGGGAGCTTCTCCCTGGACAGCCCGGGCATTCCCGAAGATGAAAATGTGTACAAATATTGTCACCTGTATCTGTACAGGTTTCACAAAGTTGTATTTACATCTTGATGGAAACAGGCTGATGATGTATAGTGATTACAGTGAAGAAAACCTGATCAGCGGGTTTTCCTCAGTCAGCAGGGTGTACAACTTGCAACCTGTAAATACAGCATTTCATCGTAAACAGGAGGGTGAAAATGAATCGCAAACTTATCAGCACTGTTCTTACGGCCAGCATGGTCGCATCCATGGCACTTGGCGCAGTTCCGGCTGCGGCAGACGAAGAACCGATCAAGATCGGCGTTTCCATCTGGAGCTCCACGGACGTTCTCGGATCCAAATGTGCAGAGATCCTGAACGCGGCAGCAGACGCACTCGGCGTCGAAATCCAGTATGTTGACCAGGGACATGTGTCCGAACAGGTCACGGCATCTGTTGACCAGCTCTGTGCGGCAGGATGCCAGGGCATCATCATCTGCAACTCCGCAGACAGCGAAATGATGAGCGCCATCAACACCTGCAACAACGAAGGTGTTTATCTGGCACAGTTCTTCCGTATTATCAGCGAAGAAGCAAATCCGGACATCTATGAACTTGCAAAGGCTTCTGACTATTATGTCGGTGCCGTTCATGAAAATGAGCCTGAAAACGGCGAGAAGCTTGTCAACATCCTCCTCGACAAGGGCTGCAGAAATATCGGCCTGATCGGCTGGGAGCAGGGTGACGCGACATGGCTCGGCAGATGGCAGGGTTATCAGGCCGGCGTTGAAGCCTGGAATGAAGCTCATCCGGATGATCAGGCAAAGCTTTCCGATCCGCAGTATGCAGGCACGACATCTGAAGGCGGCGCAAAGGCTGCTGATGCCCTGATGGCTGCTGATCCCGAACTTGACGCTCTGATTCCGGCAGGCGGCGGCGGAGAGCCTCTGCAGGGTGCCATCAGTGCTGTTGAAAAAGCCGGCAAGACCGGTGACATCGCGATCGTCTCCACAGACTTCCTGCCGGACCTCGGCGAGAGACTGGCAGACGGCTCCATGGCAGGCGAGTCCGGCGGACATTACTGCGATCCGCTGTTCGCATTCATGATGGTTTACAACGCAATCAA
>CACZTA010000110.1 GCA_902783935.1 uncultured Lachnospiraceae bacterium
ATCTTCATGGCTGATTCCATATAGATCGACCCCATTTCGGCAAACTGGAGCAGCCATGTGGGACGCGCATCGACATTTGCGCCGCAGTCGATCAGCAGCGTCATGCCTTTCTCCGTGGGCATGACAGCACCGAGCGGAGGGCGTTCCACGCCTTTGATCCTGCCGACGAGGACCTGTCCGCCGACCAGGAGCGCCCCCGTACTTCCCGCGGAAATGAATGCGTCAGCCTCCCCCTTCCGGACCATCATCAGGCCGCGGACCATGGAGGAGTCCTTTTTCTTCTGGATGGCGGCAACAGGAGGCTCCGCCATTTCGATTGTTTCTGTACAGTGGATGACGGATATTTTGTCATTTCCGGCTGATAGTCCGGCAAGCTCAGTCTCGATTGCGCTTTTATCGCCGAGAAAAATCAGTTCAATCCGGCTGTCTTCCCTAAGTGCATCCACGGCTCCCTTTACACATGCCTGAGGAGCAAAATCCCCGCCCATTGCGTCAACGGCTATCCTGATTTTCTCCATTATTTTACCTCCTCTTCCCGGTTACGAATAAAGCTGCCGCCTGATTACCGGCGGCAGCTTCACGCTTGCGTTTGTTATTCTTTTCAGTCGTCTTCCTGCTTGATGATCTCGCGTTTATTATAAGATCCGCAGGCCTTGCAGACTCTGTGCGGCATCATCAGAGCGCCGCATTTCGGACACTTGACGAGCGTCGAGTTACTCATTTTCCAATGAGCCCTGGTCTTGTCACGCCGTGCAGAGCAATGTTTATTCTTCGGACAAATGGACATCTTCACACCTCCTTAACGCACATGTGACATTATACAGGCGGGAGATCCCTTTTGTCAACAGTTTTCCTGAACAATCAGGATAAACGAAGAGTCTCTCTCGCAATGGCAAGTTCTTCATTCGTCGGCAGGACGAAAACGCGGATTTTTGACTCGGGAGCAGAGATTTCCTGACGCTTTCCGCGGACATTGTTCTTTTCCGGATCAATGACGATGCCTGCGTATCCGAACTGCTTCATGATCGATTCACGCATCGCGATATCATTTTCGCCGATTCCTCCGGTGAAAGCGATCGCATCGGCGCCGTTCATGACACCGAGATAGCCGCCGATCGTCTTGACGACTTTGTGGCGGAATGCATCGAGTGCAAGTTTCGCCTTTTCATTTCCCTCATCCGCTGCGGAAGAGAGGTCGCGGAAATCGCTTGAGAGGCCGCCTGACAGGGCAAGGACACCTGACTTTTTATTCAGGATCGTGAGCATGTCATCGACAGAGATGTTCTCGTGGTCGCAGATAAACTGGACGACTGCCGGATCAAGATCACCGGATCTTGTGCCCATCACGAGGCCCTCAAGAGGGGTAAGTCCCATGGAGGTATCCACAGCCTTTCCGCCGATGCTGGCGGAAATGGAGGAACCGTTGCCGAGGTGGCAGACGATGACGCGCTGGTTTCCTTCGGGCAGTCCGGCATAGCGGATCGTCTCGGCGCTGACAAACATGTGGCTTGTCCCGTGGAAGCCGTAGCGGCGGATCTTGTACTTTTCATAGTACTCTTCCGGAATCGCATACCTGTAGGCATAGGGTTCGAGGCTCATGCCGAACGCGGTATCGAATACGGCGACGTTTGACTTGCCTGGCATAGCTGCTTCGCATGCTTCGATGCCCATGAGGTTCGCCGGATTGTGAAGCGGTCCGAGATCAAAGCACTCACGGATGACTTTCTTGACGTCATCATTGATCTTGATGGATTCCGTATAGACAGAACCTCCGTGCAGGACACGGTGGCCGACGGCGTCAATTTCATCAACAGAAGCCACAACACCGTATTCGGGATCCACCAGCGCTTTCAGGACCAGCTCGATCGCTTTCTGGTGCGTCGGCATATCCTCTTCGATCACATAGTCATCTTTTCCGTCAGCCTTATGTGTCAGCTTGGAGCCGGGGATGCCGATTCTCTCGCAGAGGCCTTTTGCTTTTACGGACTCGTCGTCCATGTCGATCAGCTGATATTTAAGGGAAGAGCTTCCCGCATTGATAACCAGAACTTTCATATTGATATTATCTCCTGCTATTGTAGTTTTGACTGTTTACTGTGCCTGCTGCGCCTGAACCGCCGTCATGGCGACAACGCCCACGATGTCGTCTGCACAGCATCCGCGGGAAAGGTCATTGACCGGCATGGAAAGACCCTGGAGCATCGGTCCGTAGGCTTCCGCCTTAGCCAGTCTCTGGACAAGCTTGTAGCCGATATTTCCGGCTTCAAGACTCGGGAAAACAAGCGTATTGGCATAACCCGCAACAGTGCTGCCGGGAGCCTTGAGTTCCGCGACGGACGGGACAAGTGCCGCATCCAGCTGCAGTTCTCCGTCAACCTGGATCTCCGGATAGCGCTCCCTGACCAGCTTGACCGCCTCAGATACCTTTGTGACGTCGTCGTGCTTTGCGCTTCCTTTTGTCGAATAAGAAAGCATGGCGACTTTCGGTTCGGCGCCGATAAAGCTGCGGAAAGAGTCGGCGGAAACGGCCGCAATTTCGGCGAGCTTTTCCGAGTCAAAGTCCACATTGACCGCGCAGTCGGCAAAAATGAAGCGTCCCTTTTCGCCCATTTCGCAGTCCGGAACAACCATCAGGAAGAAACCTGACACACTGCCGATACCCGG
>CACZTA010000111.1 GCA_902783935.1 uncultured Lachnospiraceae bacterium
GCGGACGAGGGATGACAGAAAGATAAGAATCCGGAAAGGACAGAAAAAAGATGAAGAGTAAGAGATTTCTGGCCAACCCGGGACTGCGGATCGCATCTCTCGTGATTGCGTTTGCCGTCTGGCTCGTCATCATGAACGTCAGCGACCCGGTGAAGACCAAAACATTTTCCGGTATCCCGGTCAATGTGACAAATGCATCCTACCTCGAGGGGCAGGGCTTATCCTATAAGCTGGCGAACAGTTCCCAGACGATCAGCGTCACGGTCAATGCCAACAGAAACCTCCTGGAGAGGCTCACGCCTTCGGGAATTGTCGTTAATGCGGACCTCACACAGATCATCGATTTCAATTCAGAGCCGGTCATGGTGCCTGTCACCGTGTCGGTTCCCGGCGTTTCCCAGGACAGCATTACCGCAGGTCCGAGAAACATTGAGATTACGCTGGAAGACCTGATCAGCAAGGAATTCGTGATCAATACCAGTGCGGGGGATACGGCGCCTGCCAGAGGGTATGAGATCGGGTCGACGTCAGCGTCCCCGGAAAAGCTCACCCTGAGGGGACCGAAGTCACTGGTTGAAAAGATTGACAAGGTCGTCGCAAATGTGGATGTCACCAACCTGAGGAAGGACGCGGAAGTCGGCGCGGCTGTCAGGATCTATGACAAAAACGGGGACCTGCTTGACGATTCGCAGATGAAATATCTGACGCCTGCGACGCCTTACGAGAATATTGAAGTCTTTGTCAGGCTGTTTAAGGTACTTGCGGATGTCCCGATCACGGCAGAGACATACGGCAGCCCCGGCAGGGGCTATACGGTCGGCGAAATATCTGTTACGCCGTCCTCGATCAGCCTGGTCGGAGACGAAGATACGCTTGCGGTTTTCCGGGAATCCGGAGGAAAAATCGTCATCAATGAAGCGTCGCGCGCCGTGGATATTTCGGGCGCTGTCACGGATCAGGATATCAATGTAAAGATCACGGATTATATCCCGGGCGACCTGAGACTGGCGGAAGACCTGAGTGACAAGGTCGTGGTCAGCGTGAAAATCCTGGAGCAGGACAGCGAATCCTTCAATATTGAGACGAAGACGGTCCGTCAGCAGAATCTCTCTCCCAGGATGAACGCCGTATTCAAGGAATCGACGCTTGACATACGGGTGAAGGCGGATAAAGAACTGCTTGACCGGCTGAGTGTGGATGACATCCGCGCTTCGGTGGATTTTAAGGGCGTAGGAGCGGGCGACGTGACGCTTCCGGTCAAGGTGGAGCTTCCGGAAGGGTATACGCTCGCAGCAGATGTCAGTGCGGATATTACGATTGCCGTACAGGAAGTAACGGAGACCGGGGAGGACGGGGATACGGCCCCGTGAAAACCGGTGAAGCCGAAAAACCGGCAGGTTCGTCTGCCGGTTTGAGAAAATGCAGGAGGTGACATATGGTAAGCGGGACGGTTGTTGTCAGGAATGAGTCGGGACTTCATCTGAAACCGGCGGCGCGGTTCTGCGATGAGGCGCTGAAGTACCGGTCGACGATCACATTTACGTTTGCCAATATGACAGCGAATGCAAAAAGTGTGCTCTCGATTCTCGGTGCCTGCGTGAAGTGCGGGGATGAAATTGAAATCGTATGCAACGGAGAAGATGAGCAGGAAGCACTTGAAAACCTTTGCAGGATTGTAGAAGAGGGTCTTGGGGATGAAATCAGGTAAAAAGACAGGGATGGCAGGAATTATGAAACGGGTGCTGGTGCTTCTCACGACTGCTGCGGTGGTCATGACGGCCGTACCGGCGATGGCGGAAGAAGAAAATGCGGGAGCGGCCTCTGCGGCGCAGAGCACGGCAGCTGCCGCACAGGACACGGCTTCCGTGGCTGAAGCGGTGCCCGCCGTGACGTATGCGATGGATAAAAAGACCAATCCGCAGCCGTTCGCCGAGGAAACTGTCGTACAGACCAACGGCTATGAAGGGTGGCCGAAGGGCAGAGAAATCAACTCGGACTACGCATGCCTCATGGATGCGGATACGGGTGTTGTCTTATACGGCAAGAAGAAGGACGGTGCGACGCCTCCTGCTTCGATCACGAAAATCATGACCTGCCTGCTTGCTCTTGAAAACGGAAAGCTTGACGACCAGGTGACCATGACGGAGACCGGTACGGCTTTCGCCGTGGACGGAAGCTCCAATCTTTATACAAAGGTCGGTGAGGTCTTCACGCTGCGCGACATGCTGTACGGCATGATGCTGAAATCCGCGAACGATATCGCCACCCAGGTCGGTGAATATATCGGCGGGGGATCGATCGATCATTTCATCGAGATGATGAATGACAAGGCGAAGGAACTCGGATGCCGGAATACGCATTTCGCAAATGCGTGCGGCATGCCGAACGATGAACATCTGACGACGGCGTATGACATGTGCCTGATCACACAGGCGGCGCTGAAGTATGACATGTTCCGTGAACTGATCGGCACATATCAGTACACGATTCCGGCTACGAATATGACGGAAGCCCGTTCCTTCACGAACCATCACCACTGGCTGGAGACGCCGTCTGACGGCGTGAGCGGCTTTGTCGGCGGCAAGACAGGATACACGGACGCCGCCCTGAACACGCTGGTGTCGGTTGTGGAGCGCGACGGCAGGACGCTGATCGCCGTGACGATGCATGCAAACGGAAGCGACCTGTGTCTTGACGATACGGGCTATCTGATCCGCTACGGATATAAGTACTTTAAAAATGTGACACTGGACGATGCGCCCGACCTGGACCGCAAGGGGATTGTCTCCATTCCCGCTGATCTTGATCCCTCACAGGTGACCTCGACGACGGAAGAGATGAATATGAGCGGATACGGCGATGTTCTTTTCACGCAGTACATGTTCGGTGAGAAAAAGGTCGGCAGTTCGATCCTGACGAAGGCGGCCCTCGCGGAGAGAGAACGCGCGGCAGCCGAGTCGGCCGCGGCGCTGAGCCGGGCGGAGGCCCTGGCGGCGGCAAGTTCGGCAGCCGAGTCCGTTCCGGAGGAGACCTATATTATCGTGACGCCTGAACCGACAAAGGCAGCGGAACAGGTAATCCTGCCGCTCGGCATCACGATGGACCGCACGCTGTTCCTCGTGATCGCAGGCCTGTCCGGAATGATCCTCCTGGGCCTTATTTCCATCATCATCACGCTTCTGGTCAGAAGAAGATAAAAATTGACAGCCGGCGCTTTACGCGCCGGACTGTTTCATCTTGACAAGTCTGCAGGAAAGGCTTTGTACAGACTATGAGAAGAGCTGAAAACATAGGCAGTTTTCCGGGCCATGACAGCATGGGCGAAAAGGCGCGCTTCAGCGCCTATTTTGCATTGGACAGACTGCGCGGGGGAATTGTTGAAAAGAGGCTTTTCCAGGATCTCGACGCGTATAAACACGGGACATCCTGTGAAGAAACAGAGCGGCGAATCAGGTCCCTGGTTGCCCATGCGGTGTCCACGACAGGATTTTATTCCGGCTATTCTCCGGATACGCCCCTCTCACAGCTTCCGGTGGTTAATAAGGACACGTTCCGGGAGCATTATGAGGAGTTCCGCTCCTCCATGTTCAGGGAGGCGAAGGACAACCGGGTCATGACGACGAGCGGCTCTACCGGGACGCCGTTTTCCATGATCCAGGACAGGCGGAAGGCGCTGTATAATACGGCTGACAGCATTTTCCTCAGCATGCTCGGCGGTTACAGGATCGGAGAGAAGACTGCGTTTATCCGTGTATGGGTCAAAAATGTCCGGAAAAGCGCGCTGCAGCTGTTCGCCGAAAACAGCATTATGATGGAGAGCTCCAGCCTGTCGGACGATTCGATCGCCTCCATGCTGAAAACCATCCGGGACGGGAGAGTGAAGTGCCTGACCGGTTATGCGTCGGCGCTGGGAGAGATCAGCCGGTATATTGACCGCACGGGATTTGACATGAGCGGGTTTTCTGTTCACTCGATCCTGCCGATTTCGGAGTCCATGCCGGATCCGGTGCGCGAACGGCTCCGCGAACAGTTCGGCTGTCCGGTACGTTCTTATTATTCCAATGAAGAAAACGGCATCATGGGACTTGAATTTGAAAACAGCGGTGCCTACTATATTAATTCCGAGAGCTATTTCTACGAGATCCTGAAACAGGACTCGGATGAGCCGGCGGAAGAAGGGGAACCCGGGAGAATCGTGATCACGGACCTGACCAATTATGCATTCCCGGTGATCCGCTACGACAACGGCGATACAGCCGCAGCACGCCGCACGGAGAAGGACGGGCGCTTCCGGCTGACTCTGACGTCCCTGTACGGCAGGCGGAGCGACATGCTCTATGATACACAGGGGCGGGCTGTGACTCCGTACGTCATTACAAACAATTTCTGGGATGTGGAGGGCGTCAGACAGTACCGCTTCCTGCAGACCGGGCCGAAGACTTATATACTGAAGCTCAACGGGGATCCTTCCGTTATTGATGCGGAAGGGATGCTCATGAGGATCCGGCCGGCCCTCGGGGAGGATGCGGACATTCGTGTGGAGTATACGGATGAAATTCCGGTGCTGGCGTCCGGCAAGCGGAAATATATAGAAAACCTGATGACTGCGGCGAATCCGCAGCAGTGACGTAAGACATGGCCAGAACAGAGAAAAATACGAAAATTGCACTAAATACCGTTTACACCATCGCGGGAGCACTCGTACTGAACGGAGTGCTCCAGCTTCTTGTTTATCCGAGGCTGGCTTCGGAGCTGGGTGCGGAAAGAAACGGGACGGTCCTCTATATTATGGCATTTGTCAATATTCTCGGCCCTTCCGTCGGCCAGGCGCTCAATAACAGCCGGCTGGTCCTCCGAAGAGACATGGAGGTGCGGAACGGGGATTTTAACATTGAAATTCTTCTGTATTCCGCAGCCGGGATCTTCGGCACCCTGCTGATCGCCGGGAGTTCGCTCCCTTCGGCGGGAGCAGCTGCGGCAGCGGCCCTCCTGATCCTTCTGACCAATTTCAGGTACTACGGGGACGTGGAATACCGCCTGTCCCTGCGCTACAGGGGTTTTTTTATCTACTACACTGTCTGCGGGGCGGGGTATGCCGCAGGTTATCTGCTGTACCGGCTGACCGGTTACTGGATCCTGATATTCCTCACGGGTGAAGCGGCTGCGCTTGTCTGGCTGGCACTGACCGGCATGGTTTTCCGCAGGTTTTTCACGAGATCTGCGTTCTTCGGGACGGTCATGCAGAAAGGCGCGGCGCTGGTCCTGTCTTATTTCGTGACAAACCTGACGCTGAACATTGACCGGCTGTATCTCAGGCATATGCTGGGCGGGGAGGCGGTGACGGTGTATTACGTCGCGTCCCTGATCGGGAAGACGCTTGTCCTCTTCATCGCCCCGGTGAATGTGATCGTCATTTCGTACCTGACGAAATCAAATGTACGGCTCAGCCGGAAACGTTTCATACAGTATGCCGCATACGGGTGCGCCGCGGCAGCGGTCTTCTTCGTGATCTGCGAGATCGGCACGCCCCTGTTTATCAGGCTGTTTTATCCGGATCTGACAGAAGCGGTCAGACCGGTCCTGACCGTTGTGACGCTGACGCAGATTCTTGCGATGCTGTCGGCATATCTCTTTATTGTGGTGCTGACATTCACACATGAGCGCTGGCAGCTGCTTCTGCAGTGCTGCCATCTCGTCCTCGTGCTGCTGATGATTTCGCTGATGACGCCGGCCGGCGGACTGAGAGGATTTTCAGCGGCAGTGCTGGCCGCCAACATATGCAGGGTTGCGGCCGTTCTCGCACTGGGGTTTGTAAAAGCAGGAAAACATCAACCTTGATTGATTTATAAAGGATACAGGGATTATGCATACAGGGGAAATAATCAGAAGGATTGCCTGGCAGACTCTTGACAATGCCAGGGGAGGACGTCTTCAGAAACTGAAAGAAGTCAATAAGAGGGAGATCACGGACGGGGTGACGCCCGCCTACAGAGCGCGCAGACTGGAGGCAATCCTGAATTATGCGGCTGAAATGTGCCCGTTTTACCGGAATCTTCCGGCCAACAGCGTGCTCTCTGACTTCCCGGTCCAGACAAAACGCGATTTCATCGCGCATTATGATGACATCATCAGTGACGAGTTCCGCGGCAGGCGGGACCGCCTCCACAGGTTTACGACGAGCGGTTCCACCGGCACGCCGTTTACGGTGCTGGCGGACGATGACAAGCAGGACCGCGTCAATATGAATTTCATGTCCGTGATGGAGCTGAACGGCTTCCGCCTGGGCATGAAGCGGGGAGAGTTCCGTGCGTGGATCAAAGGAAAGAACACGATTTCATCCCTCCGCTCCTATGTGAACAACCTGATTATGATTGACATCTCCAACATGGGTGACAGCAGTATCCGGGGGATTTTTGACAGGCTCTTCGAGGAGCGGATCCAGTGCATAGTTGCCTATTCGGGGGCGGTCGCGGCACTGGCGGACTACGCTGAGAGGACGTCCCTCGA
>CACZTA010000112.1 GCA_902783935.1 uncultured Lachnospiraceae bacterium
CTGATAAGGTCATCGGCACACCGTCTGCAGAAGAGAGCGTGATTGTCATGACGCTTATGAACGGAACCGGACGTGAAATCACCGAGTTCCAGGTGAAAGACCAGGATACTGATGATTACTCGGCAAACATGCTCCCCGATACCTGGGCGCCGGATGAGGGCCGGGCACTTTATCTTGATGCTTCCCAGTATCGCGACGGAGTCAAATGGAATGTCCGCGTCGGTTATGCTGACGGAACGGCGAGCTCGATTACCAGTTATCCGTTTACGGATATGACGGACGGTACGTTCCTCATCTCTGATGACGGCCTTCTCTATGTTTCGTATACCAGTACATCGACCGGGGAACGAACGGATACGCTGGAGAATGAGCGGAGCTACCGGAATCCCGATCATCAGGAGCCGGCCCAGGAAGATACAAATGAAGAAGAGTATAACGAAGAAAACTATGAAGAGAATTATGAAGAGGACTACGAATAAGCGCAGTAAATAAAAATGAAACCCGGCAGCCGCCGGGTTTCATTTTTTAGAAAATACGGATATTCAGATTTTGTGTCCTGTGAGCAGGAAATACGCTTCTTCGTATTTCGCGATTGTGCGCGCAATCACGTCATCCGGGAGGGTGCTGTCATTGCCGGGATTAGCTGTCAGCCAGTCGCGCACATACTGTTTGTCGAAGGAAGGCTGGCTGCTGCCGGGCGCATATCCCTCAACCGGCCAGAAACGGCTTGAATCCGGGGTCAGCATTTCATCGCCCAGAACGATCTCCCCGTTTTCATCGAGACCGAATTCGAATTTTGTGTCCGCGATGATAATTCCGCGTCCGCGCGCATAGTCCGCGCATTTTTTATAGAGGGCGATGGTTTTGCTGCGAAGCACGGAGGCATATTCTCTTCCGTGTCCGGGGAATTCCTTTTCCAGGACTTCGACGCTCCTCTCAAAATCAATGTTTTCGTCATGATCACCGAGTTCTGCTTTTGTGCTCGGTGTATAAACCGGTTCCGGGAGTGCCTGGCATTCCTCCAGTCCTTCCGGGAGACGGATACCGCAGACAGTTCCGTTTTTGAGATAGCTCTTCCAGCCGCTGCCGGTTATGTACCCTCTCACGATACACTCAACCGGGAGCATCCGGAGCTTTCTGACCAGCATGCAGCGGCCTGCAAATTCGGGTGTGCGGAAGAATTCCGGCATATCGGCGGGATCCGTACTGATCATGTGATTCGGGATAATGTCCTCTGTATAGCGGAACCAGAAAGCGGACATCTGCGTGAGTACGGCACCTTTCCCTTTGATTCTGTTTTTCAGAATGACGTCAAAAGCGGAGATCCGGTCCGTGGCGGCCATGATGAGACTGTCGCCGATGTCATAGATCTCGCGGACTTTTCCTTCTTTTACCGGTGTATATGTTTTCATGTGCTTTTCCTTTCTGGCGGTTCGGAACAATGCGGCTGTCCCGGAAGTCTGTGATAATTCTGTGGAAAAAACCGATCTCATCATACCATATCCGGCAAAGAGGGAACAATGGCGGCGATTGAGAAAAAAGCAGGTGTGTGTCATAATAAAATAAGCAAAATGATGGAGCAGCCGGAGGATGACGGATGATCGCAATAAAAATACTGGAGGTCAGAAAATTCATGAAACTGTTTCTCGCGGGCACCCTGTTCGATGAGTTCAGGATGGCGGAGGGGCAGATCACGACATTCTGTACCTTTACGATAGACGGACATTATGAAAGAGCGTTTTTCGGAGAGGAAGAAGACGCCGGGGAGACAGAACAGAAGCGGAGACACGAATATGTCAGGTGGAAAGACCTGAAACCGCGCTGCCTGGACCTGATCAGGGGGACGCGGACGCCGCTGTATTTCCGCTTTGTCTTTTTTTATCCGGAGGACCGGACCGGAAAGCTGTTCGAAAGCATGGAGGCGGGCGGCTCCGGAAAGGCGGTTTCCTCACTTTGCCTGAACCTGAGATACAGCGGCGGAACGCTTCTCCTGACGACGGGCGTATCGCTCAGGACCTTTCCCGCGGACAGGCGCGCGGAGAATATCTGGGATGATTATGTAAAGGCATTTCTCGGGAAAGCGGGAATTATTTATGAGGAAGCAGCCTGAAAAGAAAAGAATGTCCCGGCCAAACTGTTAGCACTCTTTGATAAAGAGTGCTAATTTTTCTTGACATCCGGACCGGGTGGGACTATAGTACATTATATTCGATATTCTTTTGGAGGAAACAGAGATGGCACAGACCGGAAAACTTTCAATCAACAGCGAAAATATGCTGCCGATTATTAAAAAATGGCTCTATTCGGATCATGATATTTTTGTCCGTGAACAGGTGGCAAATGCCTGCGATGCGGTCACCAAGCTGAAAAAACTGGAAGGGATCGGCGAATACAGGCCGGAAGAAGGGCACACATGGAAAATCCGTGTAGTGGTCAATCCCGACGACAAAACGCTGAAATTTATCGACAACGGCATCGGCATGACAGCCGACGAAGTCGTGGAATACATCACGCAGATCGCTTTCTCAGGCGCATCAAAATTCCTTGAGCAGTATAAGGATGAGCAGGATGCCGCCCAGATTATCGGGCACTTCGGACTCGGCTTTTATTCAGCTTTCATGGTCGCGGATGAAGTACATATTGACACGCTGAGTTACCGTGAAGGCGCCGAGCCCGTCCACTGGGAGAGCGACGGCCAGTCCGAATATACGATCGAAAAAGGCTCCCGCAGTGAAACCGGCACGGAAATCACGCTGTTCCTGAATGACGACAGCCTGGAATTCTGCAACGAATACCGGATGCGCGAAGTCCTGGAGAAGTACTGCGGCTTCATGCCGACGCCGATTTATCTGGAGACGGAAGGAAAAGCGGCGGATGAGCGCAGGGAGGCGGAAGAGAAGCGCCGCATCGAAGATCACGAGAAAGCGGTAAGGGAAGCGGTCGAGAAAGGCGAAGAGGCACCGGCCATGCCGGCAGCACCTGAACCGAAGCCGATCAACGAGACAAATCCGCTCTGGGCGAGGATGCCTTCGGACTGCACGGACGAGGATTATAAGGAGTTTTACCGCAAGGTTTTCCATGATTACAAGGAGCCGCTTTTCTGGATCCACCTGAAGACGGATTATCCCTTCAACCTGCGCGGGATCCTCTATTTCCCGAAGATCAATACGGAATATGACGCGCTGGAATCGCAGATCAAGCTGTACAATAACCAGGTGTTTATCGCGGACAATATTAAAGAAGTCATCCCGGAATTCCTGATGACGCTGAAAGGCGTAATCGACTGCCCGGACCTGCCGCTGAACGTGTCCAGGTCAGCCCTGCAGAATGACGGGACCGTGAAAAAGATTTCCGATTACATCTCCAGGAAGATGGCGGACAAGCTGTCCGGCATGTGCAAGACGGACAGGGAAAACTACGAGAAGAACTGGGAGGACATCGGGGCATTTATCAAGTACGGATGCATCCGGGACACGAAATTTGCGGACAAGATGATGGATTACATGCTGTTCCGCGATCTCGACGACAAGTATCTGACGCTTAAGGAATACGAAGAGAAGAACAACATTAAAGCCGCGGAAGAGGCTGAAGAACAGGCTTCCGGGGAAAGCGGGACGGAACAGGAAGAAAACGCACAGGAAGCAGCTGCGGACGCCGCGCAGGAGGCTCCGGCAGAAGAGGCTGCTGCAGAAGAACCGGAAGAGCCGGAAAAGACAACTGTCTTCTATGTGACGGACGAAGTCCAGCAGGCGCAGTATATTGCCATGTTCCGCAAGACCGGCAAAGATGCCGTTGTGCTGAAAGAAAAAATCGACCAGCCGTATATTACGCAGCTTGAGCAGAGAAATGAACATCTCCGGTTTGCCCGGATCGATTCGGAGCTCGCTGATGATTTCAGGGAAGAGGGAGAAGTTGAGAAGGAAACCGCCGAATCGCTCACGGAGACATTCAGAAAACATCTGGGGAATGACAAGCTCGAAGTAAAGGCCGAGCTGATGAAGGATGAAGACGTGGCCGCGATCGTGACGCTCTCGGAAGAGGGGCGCCGCATGCAGGACATGATGAAGATGTACGGCATGAAAGACATGTACGGCATGGGCGGGGAAGGCGAAACCCTGATCCTCAATGTCCGGCACCCGCTTGTGAAGTTTGTCCTTGAGCATAAGAGGTCCCAGTCTGTTCCCGTGATCTGCGAGCAGCTTTATGATCTTGCCAGGATTTCCCAGAGGCCGCTCACCCAGGAAGAGATGACAAAATTCATGAAACGGTCCAATGATATAATGATGCTGCTGACGAAATAACAGCTCTGTTGAGGGGAGTTTCCCGTCTGTCGAGGCGGGGGCTCCCCTGCTCAGTTGAATCCTTCCCTTGTATCAGGCGAGATAATATGGTATGATGTATGTAGTATTAAAAACTATATAAGACGGTTTTTGAGAAAACCGCAGAACAGGGTTTGATATGAAATATCGGATAGCGCTTGACAGCGGCGGTGAAATACCGGCAGAAAGAAAAGGATGCGAGGAGTTTGTGTTAGTGCCCCTCACGCTGACGATTAACGGGATCCATATAGTAGATGACGGCCATATGTCGCAGAAGGAGATCGTGGACCTGATCGCCAAAGATCCAGATGTGCCGAAGACGGCATGTCCTTCTCCGCAGGCTTTTTATGAGGCGTTTGACTGCGGGGCGGAGCACATATATGCCGTGACGCTTACGGCGGAGCTCTCAGGTTCCTACCAGAGCGCACTCGTCGCCAGAAATATGTATCTGGAGGATCATCCGGACGCGAAGATCCACGTGTTTAATTCGCTGTCCGCTTCCTGCGGTGAGACGCTGACCTCCATGAAGATCGCTGAGCTGGAGGAGCAGGGCCTTCCTTTTGAGGAGATTATTGAGAAGACAGAAGCCTATATAAAACAGAAGTGCACGCTGTTTGTCCTCGACAACCTGGAGACGCTCCGGAAGAACGGACGGTTAAGCGGCATCAAGGCGCTGGCGGCGGCCGTGCTGAAGATTAAACCGATCTGCTACGGCACGGAGACAGGGGCGATCGGGCAGCTGGACCAGGCGAGAGGCATCAACAAGGCGATCGTGAAGATGGTGAA
>CACZTA010000113.1 GCA_902783935.1 uncultured Lachnospiraceae bacterium
CCATTTCTGTGCATCGCTTACGAAGCTGCCCGCAGGCACCATCGATATCTCTGCCCATTTCTCTTCTTATAGTAACATGAATTCCATGATTTTCAAGTTTTTTCTTGAAGGCCAGGACCCCGGCGGGCGCCGTCTCCCGGTACCCTGTCTCCGTCACCGGATTCACCGGAATCAGGTTCACGAGACAGTTGACGCCCTTAAGGAGAGCTGCAAGCTTCTCCGCACACTCATCCGTATCATTGACGCCCCTGATGAGGCTGTATTCAAATGTGAGCCTGCGCCGGTTTACACTGTAGTACTTCTTCAGCGCCCTCATCGTCTCCGGGAGTGTCCATGCTTTCGCCACAGGCATCAGCTTCCTGCGGAGCTCATCATAAGGCGCGTGGAGCGACAGCGCCAGGTTTATCATAAGATTCTCTTCCGCCAGCTTCAGGATCCCCGGAACAAGGCCGCAGGTGGAAACCGTAATGCTCCGCTCACTCAGATGGAAGCCCGCCGGATCCGACAGAAGCCGTATAAACCGGACGAGTGAATCGTAATTGTCAAGCGGCTCGCCGGTCCCCATAACGACCACATTGGAGACGCGCTCACCTGTCTCCCGCATGATCGCATAAATCTGCCCGAGCATTTCCCCGGCTGTCAGGTTCCTCGTCAGTCCCTGAAGCGTCGACGCGCAGAAAGAGCAGCCCATCCTGCAGCCCACCTGTGAAGAAATGCATACCGATATGCCGTGGTGATAGCTCATGCGCACGCTCTCCACATAATTGCCGTCCGCCATCCGGAAGAGGTATTTCCGCGTCCCGTCGATCTGAGAGACCTGCAGGGCACGGATCTCGGGAGCGTGAAGAGGCAGTTCTGCCGAAAGCGTGCTGCGCAGCGCCTTCGGCAGATTGGTCATCTCATCCCAGTTTTCAGCGAACCGAACATGGAGCCATTCAAAAATCTGGTCCGCCCTGTACGGCTTTTCGCCTTTTTGTTTCAGATAGTCCTTCAGCTCCGGGAGCGTCATGGACATCACGTCTCTGTTTATCATTCCGTCTTCTTCTTTCTGAACCTCGCGATAAAGAAACCGTCCGCCTCATAAACGCCCGGCAGCATCTGGAGATAGCCCTCAGACGTCGTCAGCCTGTGAAGGACCTTCGGAATATAAGGATCCAGGCTCTCCGGCTCAAACGGGAAATGAGAGGCAAACCATTTCATATTATCAATGTTTTCGCGGTGCCCGACGGTACAGGTACTGTAGATCAGGTGGCCGCCCGGGCGGACATAGCCGGCTGCATTTCTCAGAATCGCCCGCTGGAGTTCCACCAGGGAGTCGATTTTCTCCGGCACCACCCGGTATTTGATATCCGATTTCCTGCTGATGACGCCGAGCCCCGAGCACGGAAGATCGCAGATCACGATGTCTGCCATCCCCTCTGAGTTTTTGTCGTACGTCAGGGCATCCATCACAACCGGACGGATGTTGATCAGGTCCGCACGCTTTACATTTTCCCGGATCAGTTCCACTTTTTCCGGCGTCAGGTCGCGGGCTTCAATCATGCCGAACCCGCCCATTATGTCCGCCATATGCAGGCTCTTTCCGCCGGGCGCCGCGCAGACGTCGATCACATAATCGCTCTTTCTCGGCGCACAGGCCTCGGCAACCAGCATGGAGCTCACGTCCTGCGGGTAGATCCAGCCGTTCCGGAAAGCCATAAGCGCCGGCAGGTACTGAAAATCCGAGAGATAATAGGCATAGGGCAGATACGGCGCCTTCCTGACCGTTACTCCCTGCGCCTCAAGCGACTCGATGATCTCGGTTTTGGAGATCCGGTCCGTCTTGAACCTCACCGTCACCGGCCTTTCTTCGAGACACGCTTCGAGCATCATCCGTGTGACGATATCCCCGTATTCCTCCGTCCACGATTCAACCAGCCACTCCGGCATGGAATACTTTACAGACAGATATTTCACCGGTTCTTTAACGGGATCGGGCATATGCAGCCTGCTGCCGTTCCTGACCATGGTCCGGAGAACGCCGTTGACAAAGCTCTTCAGGTTATAAAACCCTTTTTTCTGAGTCAGATGGACCGCTTCGTTCACGGCTGCCGCCGCCGGCACGCTGTCCATAAACCGGATCTGGTAGACGGCGCTGCGCAGAATATCCCTGATCACCGGCTTCATTTTTTCCACGGGAACCGATGAGACCTGGTCGATCAGATAATCAATTTCTATCATCCGTTCAACCGTGCCCTCGCAGACCCGGTTGATGAAGGCGCGGTCTCTCTTTGACAGGTACTGGTACTTGTCAAGCGCACCGCGGATCGCCTTATGACTGTATATACCGTTTTCGCTGATCTCCGTCAGCACCTTCAGTATAATTTCTCTGGGGCTGTCTGCCATAAAAGCTGCCTTTCTATAACTTATGTGGAAATGCCGGCATCTTCAGTTTCCGCCGAGCCTGTTGTTCCTGACCGTGTAGCCTCTCAGGAACTCCGCGGCGGACATCCGCCTCCTGCCTTCGAGCTGGAGCTCCTCCGGCACGAGAATGCCGCAGCCCGTCTGGATATACAGGCCGCGGGCGTCCTGCCTCACGATCTTTCCGACCGTCTCCGCATCTCCCTGCGTCTCACGCTTCTCAACATGTGCTTTCCAGATTTTCAGCACCTTCCCGTCAAGCACCGTCCAGGCAGACGGCCACGGGTTCATGGCACGGGTCATCCGCTCGATATTGACGGCATCGTCCGACCAGTCGATCCTGCCCGTCTCTTTCCTGATCAGGGACGCGTAATGCGTCGTGCTCTCCGCAGGCTGCGGCGTATACTGCGCAGTGCCGTCCGCAATCGATGGAATCGTATCGAGGAGCAGCTGCGCCCCCGTCTCCGCCAGTTCGCTGAAGAGGCTTCCTCCCGTCGTTTCTTCTGTTATCGGCACTTCCCGCTGTGTGATAATATCCCCTGTATCGAGGCCCTCATTCATCCTCATGATCGTGACGCCGGTCACGCTGCATCCGTCGAGAATCGCATGCTGGATCGGCGCGGCGCCGCGGTAAGCCGGAAGGAGGGACGCATGAACGTTAATGCATCCGTGGACCGGCATCGTCAGGATCGACGGCGGAATGATCTGGCCGAAAGCAGCCACGATGATCAGATCCGGTTCCATTTCGCGGATCCGTTCGACCGCCGCTTCGTCCCGGACTTTCTCCGGCTGAAAAACAGGGATGCCGCGTTTCTCCGCCTCAGTCCGCACCGGCCCGGGCTGGATTTCCATCTTCCTGCCGCGCGGCCTGTCCGGCTGCGCGACCACCCCGGTGATGCGGTACCCCGCATCCGCAACAGCTTTCAGGATCCCCGCCGCAAAGTCGGGCGTTCCCATGAAAACAACATTCATTTTTGTTTACGCCTCCTCTTCCTGCTCTTCTTCCTCTTCTTCATAAACGACATCGTGGACAGGCCCGACGGCAAATTCGGTATACATATGACCGTCCAGATGATCAATCTCGTGGCACATGGCGCGGGCGAGCAGTTCCTCCCCCTCCAGGCGGACAGGCTTCATCTCCCGGTCGAGCGCCTCGACCACCACGTGCATCGGCCGCGTCACCGGCGCCGCTTTCCCGGGAAGCGACAGGCACCCTTCGTCACCGGTCTGTTCGCCGTCTTTCTCCGTGATGACCGGATTGATCAGCACAAGCGGAGTCTCTCCCGTCGTATCAATGACGCAGATCCGCTTCAGGATCCCGACCTGGGGTGCCGCCAGTCCCACACCGTTCTCTTCATACATAGTCTCAAACATGTCGTCGATCAGTTCTGCGAGACGGGGTGTCATTTCCTTCACTTCCCGGCATTTCCGCGTCAGGACAGGATCTCCGGAGATTCTGATTGTTCTCAGTGCCATAGCTGCTTCCTCCCGTTTTTTTCTGTCCGGATTCAGGTGATATCAAACTGGATGCCGATTTTCCTGAAGCCGCTGTTGATTTCAATATAGTCTTCCAGCAGGTCTTTTGCACGGACCAGTTTTTCCCTGTCTGCGTGCCGGATATAGATGACCTGTCTGTAATGATCACGGATTCTGCCGACCGTCTGCGGGGCAGGTCCGATCGCATGCAGCGCCCCTCCCGGATCAATCCGGTCAATATAGGCGCGCAGGTAGCGCATCGCCTGCGTGAGGACAGTCTCTTCGGCTGCATTTCCCAGGACCGCTGCCATCGCCCCGGCAGGCGGATATGCGAGGATGCGCCGGAAGAGGATTTCTTCCCTGTAGAATGCCTCATAATCCTGCTCCGCAGCTGCAACGACGGCAAAATGATCCGGCCTGTATGTCTGGATCACGGCCCTGCCCGGCAGCCTGCTCCTGCCGGCCCGGCCGACCGCCTGGGCGATCAGCTGGAATGTATGTTCGCCCGACCGGTAATCCTGTTCATTGAGAGACAGGTCCGCGAGCAGGACGCCGACCAGCGTCACGCGCGGAAAATCGTGCCCTTTGACGATCATCTGCGTGCCGATCAGGATATCCGCCTGATGTGACGAAAATGCGCGGAGGATCGGTCCGAAGCCGTCCTTTCCTTTCGTTGTGTCCGCATCCATCCGGAGAACGGACGCATCCGGAAACATTTCTTTTACCTGCTCTTCAACCTGCTCTGTCCCGACGGACACTCCCCCGATAAACGGAGATCCGCACTCCGGACACATCTCCGGGGCAGCTTCCGTATATCCGCAGTAATGGCAGATCATCCTGCCGTCCCTGTGGTGGGTGAGCGCCACATCGCAGTGAGGGCACTTCCGCACATGGCCGCAGGACCTGCAGACATAAGCGCCCGAATAGCCGCGGCGGTTGAGGAAAAGCATGATCTGTTCCCCTCTCCCGAGCACGTCTGCCATATGGTTCTTCAGCGTCCCGCTGAAGAGGGACCGGTTGCCGCGCTTCAGTTCTTCCCGCATATCGACAATCTCAGCCGGCGGCAGGGTTCCTCCGTATCTGTGTTCAAGCGCAACCCCAAGATACTCCCCGCGCTCCGCCCTGAATGCAGCCGTCACGGAGGGCGTCGCGGATCCCATGACGACATGGGCCCCTTCGAGAATGCCCCGCTCGACAGCAGTCTCCCGCGCGTGATAGCGGGGGACGCTCTCCGAATGGTAGGTCTCCTCGTGTTCCTCATCGATAATGATCAGCCCGAGGGACGGGAACGGCGTAAAGAGGGCTGAACGCGGCCCCACCATAACGGATATTTCCCCGTTTCGCGCCGCTTTCATCTGGTCATAGCGTTCGCTGCCCGACAGTCTCGAATGAAGAAAAGATACGCGGTCACCGAAACGGCTGACAAACCGGCTGACTGTCTGCCTCGTGAGGGCAATCTCCGGGATCAGTACGATTGCCTGCCGCCCTTCACGCAG
>CACZTA010000114.1 GCA_902783935.1 uncultured Lachnospiraceae bacterium
AAATCTCCGGTCATAAGTGTCCGCTCCGAACTGAAAAACAGGAATCCGTCAACCTGCGGAGCATCTCCCTGCGTCCTGCCGACATAGATATCTTCTTCGGGAATCCGTCCCTCGACGAATACGGTCTGGACACTTCCGATTTTTTTCCGGTTGTTCTGAAGAGAGATCTGCTGCTGCATCAGCATAATCCTGTCAGCGCGGTTCTGGCGGACATTTTTGCGGATCTGCGGCTTCATGGAAGCGGCCGGCGTATCTTCTTCGCGGGAATACGGAAAGACGCCGAGACGGTCAAACTGCATCTCCCTGACAAAAGAGACCGTTTCTTCAAACTCTTCTTCTGTTTCACCCGGAAACCCCGTGATCAGCGTCGTCCGGAGGACGATATCGGGGATACGCCTGCGGAGTGTCTTTACCAGCGCCCTGAGGCTCCCGGAATCCGTTCTCCGGTTCATCCGCTTCAGGACCGTATCAGATCCGCTCTGTACCGGCAGGTCCAGATAGTGGCAGATCTTGCTCTCTCCGGCCATCACGTCGATCAGTTCCGGATAGATTTCTTCCGGATAACAGTAAAGCACGCGGATCCACCGGAACCCGCTGATCCCGCAGAGCTTCTTAAGCAGCTCATGCAGACACTTCCGTCCGTAGAGATCGGTCCCGTAGAGCGTCGTCTCCTGCGCCACGAGGATCAGTTCCTTTACGCCTCTTTCCGCAATCCGGGACGCTTCTTCCAGAAGCTGTTCCATCGGGAAGCTCCTGTAATGTCCGCGGAAAGACGGAATCGCACAGTACGTGCAGTGCTTGTCACAGCCTTCCGCGATTTTCAGATAGGCGTAATGGCCTCCCGTCGTGAGGACGCGCCTGCCCGGCACGAACGACGGATCGCGGCTGATATCGGCCATATGAACGGATTTTTTTCCCTTCAGCGCTTCATCCACCGCGGCCGCAATCCCGTCGATGCCTGTCGTTCCGATCAGTGCGTCGATTTCCGGTATTTCCTGAAGAATCTCTTCGCGGTACCGCTGCGCCATGCAGCCGGCAGCGATAAGGACGCGCAGTTTCGCTGTTTCTTTCAGACGGGCCAGTTCGAAGATTTTATCAATACTCTCCTTTTTGGCATCCTCGATAAAACAGCAGGTATTTATAACGGCAGCTTCCGCTTCCGTCTCATCGTCGGTAAGCTCAAATCCGTTTTCGGTCAGAATGGCGAGCATGCGCTCCGAGTCGACCAGGTTTTTATCACATCCGAGGGATACCATCAGAAGCTTCATGGCGGTTACTTCTGCTCCTCGTCCGGCGCATCATCCGGAAGGATATGGACGGCGCCGTAATAGATTTCGTCCACTGCGACAGAAAGCGGTTTTCTTCCCTCTGCACCGGCGATCTGCGGATCATCCCCGCTCACGATCTGGCGGGCCCGCTTCGCAGTCGCCATCACGACAGAATATCTGCTGGAGACGATCGGGGTGGTGTCGTCTTCGCTCTCGGAATTGACGGCTTCCATCATCTCTTTATAAGAAGGGTGGATCATCATAATCGGTAGTTCTCCTTTCACGTTTACTCCAGTTCGTCGAGTTCTTTGACAATCTTATTAATAAAGTCCGTATTTCTGGAACTTCTGCTGTGTTCGGCGGAAATGATTTCATGGAGCCTTATGACGCTCTCTTCCAGACTGTCATTAATCAGGATATAGTCATAAGAGGACATATAAGAGGCTTCCCGGACAGCGGTTCTTAATCGGGCCTGAATCTTGTCAGGCGTTTCACTCCCCCGCCCTGTGAGGCGCTTTTTCAGCTCGGCGATCGTCGGGGGCGTGACAAAAACCAGCAGGGCTTCCGGGTATTTTTCCTTGATTTTCCGCGCTCCCTGGACCTCAATTTCGAGAATAACGTTCAGGCCTTCCTCAAGGCGTTCCTCAGCCCATCTCCTGGGAGTCCCGTAGAAATTGCCGTTATATTCGGCAAATTCCAGCAGTTCGTCGCGCGCGGCCATTTCCCTGAAGCGGTCATGTGAGACAAAAAAGTAATCAGTGCCGTCTGTTTCACCGGGCCTCGGTGTGCGCGTGGTGGCAGAAACAGAAAGTGCATACTCCGCATGCAATTCCTGCAGCATTTTCATGACGGTTCCTTTCCCTGCGCCCGAAAAACCGGAAACAACGGTCAGAATTCCTCTCTCCTGCATGGCTGTCCTCCCGCGGTATCATTCAATATTCTGGATCTGTTCTCTTATTTTCTCAATCTCCGTCTTCATGGCGATCCCGATATCGGCCGTCAGAAGATCGCCGGCTTTCGACAGGGTCGTGTTTGCCTCCCTGTTCATCTCCTGAGCGATAAAATCCAGCTTCCGGCCGATGCTTCCGCTCTTTTCGAGTTCCTCTTTCATCTGGCGGATATGGCTCTTCAGACGGACAGTTTCTTCGTCCGTACAGATTTTGTCAGCGTACAGAACGCATTCGGCCGCCAGCCTGGACTCATCAAGCGTCCATTCTTCGAGGAGCTCATTAAGATTTTCCCGGAGCCTTGTCCGGTAGGCCGCCATGATTTCAGGTTCATGCGCAATGATTTCCTCAGTGTGGGCGGCAAGTTCATCGAGCTTGACGAGGAGATCAGACTTCAGCCTGCTGCCTTCAAGCGATCTCGATTCATTGAAGGCGGAAACAGCCTTCTGCAGTACGCCCTCCAGCATCTGCCAGAGTGTATCCTCGTCGATTTCTGATGTCCCCATCGTCAGGACTTCCGGCGCGCGGGATATGTCAGTGATCGAGATCTTTTCTTCGAGCCCGAAGGTGGATGCGATCTTTTTCATGTAAGACACATATTCGGAAGCGAGCGTCTCATTATAAATCAGGCTTCCGGCACTGTCGCCGTATTCTTCGGATGAGATAAATACGTCAACCTTGCCCCTGTGGATTTTTTCTTTCAGAATGCCGCGGATCTTTGCTTCAAGCGCATTGAACTTTCTCGGCATCCGGATATTGAAGTCTGCATAGCGGTTATTGACGGATTTGATTTCAACCGTGATTTTCCGCTGTTCATCGGACGCTTCGGAGCGGCCGTAGCCAGTCATGCTGCGGATCATAGATATTCCTTTCACATGGTTGCAGTTACCGGTTTCTTTTCAGTCTGCTGATGTCGGGAACGGCCATCATTGAATAATTTGTGTGATAGATGACAAAACCCGGTTTGCCTCCGTTCTTTTTGCGGAGATTTTTGCGCAGCGTGTAGTCGATTTCCGCTTTCGGTGATTTCCGCCGGGAAGAATAATACGCAGCCAGGGAGGCTGCTTCTTCAAATGTCCTGTCCGGAAGCTTCTGTCCGCGGCATCTCACGATTACATGGCTGCCCGGGGCTCCTTTTGCATGGAACCACCAGTCGTCTGCAGAAGCGATTTTAAACGTGAGCTCTTCATTCTGGTAATTATTCCTGCCCACCAGGATCTCGAACCCGTCGGTGGAGAGATAGGAATAAGGCTCTGATTTTGCTTCGCGCCGCTGCCCCTTGCTGACAGCTGACCGCTTCTG
>CACZTA010000115.1 GCA_902783935.1 uncultured Lachnospiraceae bacterium
GAAATCGCCAGGGTGATGACCGAACTGATCTTCAGGAAAAACGGCGGGCTGTAGATATACTTCGCCGCTTTGGCAAATGACTTTCCCCATTTGGCAAATGCCCGCCTCTCCGCTCCCGCCAGCCTGATCTTCTGGATTCCCGAGATCAGTTGGTAAGTCAGACCGCTTTCCCGGCCGGCGGCCAGCATGCCCTTTCGCGATACTCCGATCTGGACAATCACATGGATCACCGAGATCAACAATGTCAGCAGCGTGATCAGCAGGGACGGGACAACCAGGCTGGGCGCGTAAAGAAAGACCTCTGACAGGTAGATAAGCGAAAATACGGCGGTCAGTCCTGTATTCAGCACCATATCCGCTATCTGGTTGCACAGCGCGCCGATATAGTCGGAGCGTTTATTCAGTTCCCCTGCGCTGAATTCCCTGAAAAAAGACGGGGGAAGCGACAGGATCCTCATCATGGAAGCTGCCTGCGTCGAAAAGTAGATCTTCTGTGTAATCCTCGTGGACATCAGCGACTGGACGGATGTAAAAAGCATCCTGCTGACGGTCACACAGATCATGAAAATACCGATCCCCGCGAGGGCCGCAGTGCTGCCGGAAACCAGCACATCCGAAAATAGCAGTTTATTCAGCCACGGCATGAGGAGGCCTACAAGGGTCACGACCAGCATGGCTGCAGCCAGCATGACGATATCCCCGACGGTAATCATCCGGATCATATATTTGAGAAGGCTCTTCAATGTCAGCTTTGTCTGCGGGAAGGGCAGGTAAAAAGCAATGGCGCTGCTCTCAATGTTTTCTGCAGTTTTCCGTCTGATGCGCACTTTCTTCCCGCTGTCCCGGTCCCGGTAAAAATACCCGCCCCAGCCGTTCGGGATCATTGCAATCAGGCTGCCGTCGTCTTTTCTTATCCCGATCATGGCGCCGGAAGCATCGCGGTACCATTTCGGGGGAAGGGTGACATCCCGCCGTATGATCCCCGAAGGCTGGAGAATATATTCCAGCGCTTCATGGATGTCAACCGACTCCCGGACCGCTTCTGTTACTCCTTTTGGTTTTACACGGTAATATCTGAGAACCTCTTCAATCGCGTCGCCGGCCCGCAGCGGGTCGTCTTCCGTCGCAAGAGAAGAATGCCGGCCCAGGACCGCCCCCGTCATTTTCCGGACCGATTCTTCGACAGCGGACTGGTCGCTTTCTTTCCGTTTTTTTATCTGTTCCTCAAACCAGCTCATATAACCGATCTCCTGGTTTTATTCACTTGCGACAAGCCGCTCGTAGACGCCCTGCATTGCCATAAGCTCCCGGTGGGTTCCCCGCTCCACAACATTGCCGCGGTCCAGTACAATGATTTCATCACAGTCCCGGATGGTCGACAGCCGGTGCGCGATCACAACACAGGTGATCCCCCTCTCCCGGATGGAGCGGACCACATCATATTCCGTGCGCGCATCAAGGGCGCTGGTCGCTTCATCCAGGATAATGAGCGTGGGATCAAGCGCCAGCACGCGGGCGATCTCCAGGCGCTGGCGTTCCCCGCCGGAGAAATCCTTCCCGCCTTCGATCATCTTATGCTGGTATCCGTCCTCGCGCTGCATGATTGTCGAGTGGATCTGTGCATCCCTGGCTGCCAGGATCATTTCGAAGTCCTCAATCGAGTTGTCCCACATTTTTATATTATCTGCGACCGGGTCTTCAAAAAGAATAATGTCCTGGTCCACCACCGCAACAGACCCCGTGAATACACTCCTGTCTATTTCAGCAGCAGGCTTTCCGTCAAACAGGATTTCGCCGCTCCAGGGCTGGTACAGATTCGAAATCAGTTTGGACAGCGTGGATTTCCCGCAGCCCGATGCGCCGACAAAGGCAACACTGTTTCCCTTTTTCAGTTCCAGGTTAAAGTTGGTAATCAGGGGAGGCTCCAGCGGGGAATAGCCGAACGTCACATTCCGCATGGTCAGATCCCCTGAAAGTTTTGCGTAAGAACCGTCTGCAGGCTCTGCGTCCGTGTCCTCTTTCATGACCACATCGTCCGGATATTCCATCACATCTTCAATCCGTTCCATATTTGTGCGCATCTCCTGCATCTGCTGGCCGGAACTGATGAGTGACTTTGCCGGGGACATGAAAGAAGCCAGGAAGCCGTGAAATGCAAAGACCATGCCCGGCGTAAACGCCCCGCGCATCACAAGCCGGACACCCAGAACCGTCACGAGGATGTTCAGGGTATCGGCGATCAGGGAGGGAACCATGCCCAGATAATTATTGATCTTTGCGAAATTTACATTCTGAGAGTTTACCAGGGCCTGATAGCCGGACCATTTCTCAAAAAATCCGTTTTCCGCCCCGCTGGCCTTAATGCTTTCGACCATCTCCATTCCGGAGACTGTATACCCCGACAGCCGCCCCCGGTCCCTCATCATGACGCGGGTAATATTGACCCTCTTATTCGCAATTACCCTTGAGAGAAAAAGCTGCGCCGCAACAGAAGCGAGCCCGATCAGTGTCAGCACGGCAGAATACCGCAGCATAACCGCCAGGTAAAAGATCATCATCACGGTATTCAGAAGAAGCGGGGCAAAGATATTGACGATCTGTCCCGCAATCTGTGCATTCGTGTCTTTTCTGAGCTGGATATCGCCGGCCATCCGCTGGGAAAAGAATTCCATCGGCAGCCGGAGCACCTTCCACATATAGGTACTGCTTCCGACTATATCCATTTTCCCGTTCAGCCGGAGGGTATAAATCGCCTGGATCCAGGCCGCCGCGATCTGGATCA
>CACZTA010000116.1 GCA_902783935.1 uncultured Lachnospiraceae bacterium
GCCTTTCAGATTGCAAAGTATTACCGCCTCGGGCTCGGCGTGCGGAAGAATCTGCGGAAAGCTGCGGATTATTTTGAAAAGGCGTCGCGCCTCGGCGACAGAAGAGCCGACTACCAGCTCGCAGACATCTATTTTGAACTCGGGCATCCGGAGAAGGGCGCGAAACAGCTGCGGAAGTGCATGGACGGCGGTATGAAGGAAGCAGCCTACGACTATGCCATGTGCCTGCTCTACGGAGACGGCGTGCGGCGGGATGTGAAAAAAGCCGTGCAGCTTCTCGAGGAGCGGCGGAGAAGCGGCGACAGGGAAGCGGCGGAGAAGCTCGCGTATATGTACAGCGTGGGATTTAAAGTGAAAAGAGATGCGGAAAAAGCAGCTGCATACAGAAAAGAGACGGCGGGGTGACCGCCGTCTCTGATATTTTTCTGTTTATTTTGAGGCCGGCTGCTGCGGCTGCTGTACCTTTCCCTTCATGATCGTCAGGAAGAGGAACAGGACAGCGACACCGATAATCAGGGATGCAGCGGAGCTCATGACGAGAGAGCCCGTGAACCGGTTGATCAGGGACGCCGCTAAATAAGCGATGGCCGAGACGACTGCGCAGGACATGGCGTAGGGCATCTGGGTCGTCACGTGGTTCAGGTGGTTGCTCTGCGCACCGGCGGACGACATGATCGTCGTGTCGGAAATCGGCGAGCAGTGGTCGCCGCAGACCGAACCGGCCATGCACGCGGAGATCGAGATGATCATCATGTTGTAGTCAACACCCTCGAAGCAGGCGACGACGATCGGAATGAGGATACCGAAGGTGCCCCAGGAAGTACCGGTCGCAAATGAGAGGAAGACAGCAACGAGGAAGATAATGGCCGGCAGGAACAGCAGGAAGCTGCCTGCAGACTGCTCTACGAGACCGGCGACATATGTCTTGGCGCCGAGGCTGTCCGTCATCGACTTCAGGGACCATGCGAATGTAAGGATCAGGATCGCAGGGACCATCTGCTTAAAGCCTTCAGGCACGCAGCCCATGATGTCTTCGAATGAAATGACCCGTCTGATCAGATAGAAGATGATGGTCAGAATGCAGGCCACGGAGGATCCGTACACGAGGCCGACGGATGCGTCGGAGTTGGCGAATGCATCGACAAATGTCTCACCGGAGAAGAAGCCGCCGGTATAGATCATGCCGATGACGCAGCCGATGATCAGCGTGATGATCGGAATGAGCATATCGATGACCTTGCCGGATGCGGGCATGTCCTCCGCAGCTGCGTCCGCATACGGATGGTGGGGCGTCGTGAAGATGTCATCGTTTTCGAGGGCATTTCTTTCATGGACGACCATCGGGCCGTAGTCGACCTTCATCGTGACGATCATGATCATCATCACGATGGTCAGCAGCGCATAGAAATTGAATGGGATCGCATGAATGAAGAGGTCCATGCCGTTCTGTCCCTTGACAAAGCCTGTGACGGCGGCTGCCCAGGATGAAATCGGGGCAATGATGCAGACAGGCGCCGCTGTCGCGTCGATGAGGTAGGCGAGCTTGGCGCGGGACACTTTATATTTGTCCGTGACGGGCCGCATGACGGAGCCGACCGTCAGGCAGTTGAAGTAGTCGTCGATGAAGATCAGGACGCCGAGCGCGATCGTGGCGAGCTGGGCGCCGACTCTCGTTTTGATCTTCGTGGATGCCCAGTTTCCGAAAGCGGCCGAACCGCCGCTCTTGTTCATCATCTGGACCATGATGCCCAGGATGACGAGGAAGACGAGGATGCCGACATTATAAGAATCCGATAAACAGGCGATGATGCCGTAGGTGGACGTCTCGCCGTCGACGACGACTTCATTCATGAAGATGTGCGCCATCGTGCCTTCGAAATTAAATCCGGAATAAAGCAGGGCGCCCGTCACGATACCGATAAAGAGCGAACTGTACACCTCTTTTGTGAGCAGGGCCAGTCCGATGGCGATGATCGGCGGTACAAGCGACCAGAATGAGTTGATGCTCTTTTCAGGTGTCGTCACATTGGCGGCGACGACCCAGAAGACCAGGACACATAAAAAAGCCACGACTGTGCCTGAGAGCCTGGATTTGCCTTTTTGAATCATGGTAACCCCCTTCAGAAGTTTCAGTACTGTGTCTCGTTACAGCGACACAGCGACAACGCGTCAACATCCCAATTGTACTCCAGTATTATTTTTTTTGCAATTACTGAATATACTGATCGGAGGGCCGGCCGGGCGCGGCTGCTCTCGCTTGCATGAAAAGAGGGATGTGTGTATGATGATAACGGAAGAGCCTATCTCCGGCAAAGCCGGACTTGAAAGAATATAAACAGAAACAGAAACGGAGGGAACAGGATGAGAAAACAGAACCGGATCGCCGCTGTGATGGCGGCAGTGCTGCTGGCCGCGATGACGCCGATGCCTGTGTGCGCAGAAAGTGCGGCGGGGCAGGCTGCCCCTGCTGAGGCGGAGACTGTTTCCCGGGCGGAGGCTGCATTATCCGCGGCGGAACCTGCGGCAGACGCAGAGATGCCTGTCCGGCTGGTCTGGGCCGGGGGAACGGACGAGTCGCTTTACGAGGTGACGGCGGAGCAGGAAAGCGACGGGGCAGGCGGTATCGAACTCTATCTCCGTTTTAAGAATAAGGATGACGGATTTGCCCGGCTCAGCGCGGAAGGAAGAACGGTGAGCGCAGGCGGGGATATCCTGGACGGGGTGGCGGCGCAGGCCGTGACAGCCGGGCAGGACGAGGAGACCATCACGGCGCTTTATTTTCCGGATACAGAAGGCGCGGCGGAAATCGAGTGTTATCTCACTGCGGATAAGGTCATGAACGTCCCCTCCATATCCGACCTGGTGCCGGATCTGTTCGTGAAGGAAGAAAAAGCGATTGTCACTGTAGAGAACAAAGGGGAGATCGATGCCTCCGGGACAGAGGTCTTCATGATGTTCGGTGACGAGGAAGAGCGCGCTTTTGATACGGTTGTCTGCCAGATCGGAGATGCGGAGAATGAAGTGAAAAGCGGGACGAAGCTCGGCATGGAGGTCAGCGTTCCCTATGAGTATGAAACTGTCAGGATTTATGTCCGCACAGTCGGAAATGCACTCACCGCGGAGCCGGTCCCCGCAGAGGCGGAGAGTATCGCGGAAGGTCCGGAGAGCATTACGGAACTGCCGGAGAGCATAGCGGAATTGCCGGAGAGCATAGCGGAACTGCCGGAAAGCATTGCGGAACTGCCGGTAACAGCCGCGGATGCGCCGGAAAGCGTTCTTGAACTGCCGGTGAGTTCTGCGGAAGTACCGGAAAGCGCTGTCGAAGTGCCGCTCACGGCGGCTGCGACGGAAAGCATCGCGGAACCTGCATTGCCGGAGACGGCGGAAACGTCCGAAAGTGAGGCGGAAGCAGCGGAGGAGCCGGAGATTGAAATGGATGTCCGGGAACTTCCGCTCCTGAAATACAGCAGTTTTGCCGATTATTACCTGATCGTGACGAATAAGAGTGATACGACGGTTCTCCTCTCCGGCAACGCGATCGCCGTGGATGCAGACGGGACGCCTGTCGCGGCTGTGGACGCATATGAGCAGATCGTGGGACCGGGCGAAGAAGCGCTCCTGAATTTCTACTTAAGAGACGGGGAGAAGGCTGCTTCCGTGTCACATAACCTGTCGTGGCGTGCTGCCGAGGGGAGCGTATCCGCCGGGTCGGTTCTTTCGCCGACGGTTGAAGCCGCCGGAGAAACCGTGTCCGTCAAGGTGAAGAATACAGGAGACAGCGTTGTCAGTTTCCCGGAAGTGACGGTGCTTTTCTACGATGCGGATAATAATCTCTTAAGGTCTGTCTATGAACAGCTCGGGGAGGATTATGAAATGCAGCCGGGTGAAGAAGCCTCTGCAGAGGCGGAAGCCGGCGGCGTGTTTGATCATTATGAATACTATCTGGCCGGGAGAGTAGAGGAATAATTTCCGGGGAAAGGATTTTGTTATGAAAGCGATTTATATAGACTGCGGCATGGGCGCTGCAGGAGACATGCTGACAGCGGCGCTTTTCGGCCTTCTGCCGGAGCCGGAGAGGGAAGATGCGCTGGCGGTGCTGAACGGAGCCGGCATCCCGGGGGTGCGCTATGAGCTTGAACCTTCCGTCAAATGCGGGATCAGGGGGCTGTCCGTGAGAGTAAAAGTGAACGGCGCGGAAGAAGGTGAGGAGCATCATCACGATGAGGAGCATCACCACCATGACGACGGGCATCATCACCACGATGAGGAGCATCATCACCACGACGACGGACATCATCACCACGATGAGGAGCATCATCACCACGATGAGGAGCATCATCACCATGACGACGGACATCATCACCACGATGACGAACATCATCACCACCATCATGAGCACCACTCCATGGCGGATATCACGGAGATGATCCGCGGGCTTCTGCTCCCGGATCAGGTAAAAGAGGATGCGCTCGCCGTGTACTCCCTCCTCGCGGCTGCGGAGAGCGAGGCGCACGGGATTCCCGTCGGGGAAGTGCATTTCCATGAAGTCGGAATGCTGGATGCGGTTGCCGACGTGACAGCCGTATCATATCTGTTTTACCGGCTCGGGGCGGACAGGGTAATCTCTTCCCCGGTGACGACGGGCAGCGGCACAGTGCGCTGCGCACACGGAATCCTGCCGGTCCCGGCGCCGGCGACGGCCAATATCCTGCGCGGGATTCCGAGCAGGAGCGGGGAGAAGGAAGGCGAGCTCTGTACGCCGACAGGGGCGGCGCTGATCCGCCATTTTGCTGACGGATACGGCATGCAGCCTGCGATGACAGCAGAAGCGGCGGGCTATGGCATGGGCAAGAAGGATTTCCGCTGGGCAAACTGTGTGCGGGTGCTCAGCGGGGAACTTTATGATGAAAGCGGGGAACAGCGTCCCGGGGCAGGCGCGGAAATCCCCGGTATGAGGACAGAAGACGTCCTCCTCTTCTCCTGCAACCTTGACGACATGACCGGGGAGGAGATCGCCTGGGCTTCGGAACAGCTTTTCCGGGAAGGCGCACTGGATGTCTGGACGACTGCCGCATGTATGAAGAAGTCACGGCCCGGGACGGTTCTCCATGTCCTGTGCCTGCCGGAGAAGCGGGATTCCGTGCTCCGCTCGATGTTCCGCTGCACGGCGACGCTCGGGATCCGGGAAGAGAGCCTGACGCGCCACGTCCTCAGCAGACATACGGAGACGGTCGGAACACCGGACGGACCTGTCCGGAAAAAGGTTTCGGAAGGATACGGTGCGCGGACAGAGAAATATGAGTATGAGGATCTGGCGGCGATTGCTGCAAAGAGCGGCAAAACGCTGACAGAAATAAGACGGGATCTATGGCTGACAGAAAAAAGAAACTGACAGATACGGCGGGGAGTAAAACCGGGAGAACTTATATATACGGAACAGGCAGGCGCATGGCGGCCGGAGGGGCTGCCATTCTGGCGGCTGTCCTGTTTTTCTGTCTGACGGTTTTCTGTGCGGATCTTACTGACGGAAGATATATGATAGAAGTTGCGCTCTCGGGAGGCTCCGGCAGGGCCTCGGTAGCAAGTCCGTGCGGGGTGAGTGTCTCGAACGGGAAAGTCACGGCGGAAATTGTCTGGAGCAGCCCGCACTATGACTACATGATTGTCGGGGATGAGACATATCTGCCTGTCAATACGGAAGGGAATTCCGTGTTTGAGATCCCGGTGGCGGATCTGGACGAGGCGCTTCCGGTCAGGGCGGACACGACGGCGATGGGCACCCCCCATGAAATCGCCTATACCCTGTCCTTCGACAGCAGCACGCTTGAGAAAGCAGATGAGGAGAAGGCGGAAGCGGGGGCGGACGGCGCGGATGCGTCCGGAACGGCAGGGCAGGAAACGGAGTCC
>CACZTA010000117.1 GCA_902783935.1 uncultured Lachnospiraceae bacterium
AGGTGGCCGATCATATGCCAGCGGATATCCTGCGGAAGTTCAGTGTGCTTTTCCCTCAGTTCCTGTACGTAGTTTTCGCCGAAGTCCCTGTGCCCGGCTTCATAGGCTTCCCGGATGTCCTCAGCCGGCTTCATCTTGCTGACGGCGATTATCGTCACTTCATCCGGATTCCTGCCTGCACGGCTGCAGGCCGCCGCGACCCGCTCTTCGACTTTTTTAAGATTTTCTCCGATCATCATTTTACCTCCCGTTTAGCAGCCCCGTCATTTTGCCGTGATCTGTGATTCGCGGACGCCGGCTGCATTTTCCACTATGTTGTCAAACTGGGCGATCCCGTAAGGCGTGCCCTTCTCGACGATGCAGTAATCTTCGTTTTTGTCGATGATATTAATCCTGCGGAAAACGGCATAGCCTTTATTCATGCTGTAAACGCCCTCGAGCTCCGCCGTATCGCGCACAATGAACCGCTCGGTCAGGGATCCGTCCCTGACGATAATGTCCCCGCTGCCGAAGACCGAGTCATCGACATAGTAAAGCCCGTTCCTGTATTCGTAGACCGTCGTCGGAGTAAAGACCGGCTCCGCTGCGTGGTTTTTCGTCTGCGTGAGCTTGAGGAACCCGATCTGCTGCCCGTCCCCGCTCGATGCATAATCGTCCGGTATCACGAAGAACTTCTTCGTGACGATGGACGAAACCGGGATCTTCAGGCCGACCGCGTTGTTCGTGACCAGCTCAAGGTCTATATACCGGTTATCAAGGTAGCGGATCAGGCCGTTTGAAAAGTCCAGCTTTCCGTAGTAGGTCCCGTCAGACGTCGTGAGAATCGTGAAAGACGCGTTCTGCGTGATGCCGTCCTTCAGGAACTTGACGCGCACCCGGTTTGTATCGCTCAGGTGGACGATCTGCTTCGCGGTCAGGGGAATCAGCACGGACCAGTCCTCCGAGCGGATCAGCCGGTAAACCGGATCACCGGCCTGGATCTGGCGGTCCGTCTTCAGGGAGGTCATGTGATAGCTCTTCTCGTCAAACAGGCTGGCGGTCACCGGATGAGAGCCGATGCTCTCCATCCCGTCCGTCGAGTAGCAGATAATGCCGTCGCCGCCCGAGGTGTAGATCGTCTCATTGCCGAGGGTCATGGCGCCGGTCACGTTGACGAAGCTGTCCTTTAAGGACATATTCAGAATCTCGCCCTCAACCTGGTACTTCAGGGAATAGACATCATGAAAATCAACCGGGTCAAATGTCTGGGAGAATTCCTCCATGTCATTCCTGATTGCCTTCAGCGTATCTGCATCCGGCGACGCCGGGGTCTTCGCTTTCAGATCCGGACTCACGCCGTAGATCACGCCGCCGGACCGGATTCTCGCCCCGTCCTGCGCATAGTAGTCGATATAACCCGTCGCGTCTGCGGTGACGATCTCTTCCGAGTACACCGCCACTCCCGTATAAGTCTGGTTTTTTGCCAGCGGCCCCGACATCACCCGGTAGGATCTGACATGGACAGCCGTTATATACATGATCACGCTCAGGATAATATAAATAAAAAGGATGCCGAAAACAATCGTCCCGATATTCGGCCTGAAAAACCGAAGCCGCTTCCCCGGACTGTTTCCGTTCATCCTCTGATTGTTTTGTTTCACTTGTCTTGGCATACTTAAAGGCTGATAAAGATCTTGTCCTGGACTGCTTCCGGAAGTTCTTCTTTGTCAAGCGCCAGTGAGATCACTACGCTGACCTGATACATCGTGCTCACTTTGTCGAGCTTCAGGATGGTCTCCGTCACATCCTTTCCGACAAGTTTCGCGCATTTCAGGAAACCGTCGATGTACATCGTCTGAAGGTCGTGATCCTGCGAAAGAATCCCGCAGACAAAACCAAAAAACTCATCGCTGTTGGAGATCGGGAACGCGGATACGTCGATCAGCCTGATCCTGTTATTCAGCTCATACATATGCTGCCTGTCTTTATCCAGAAAGACGATACTCCCGCTCGCTTCTCTGATCTCGTTGTTTGCTCTTGCCAGAATTTCGGTCGTTTTGCCTTTTCCCTTCTGTCCGATAACAAGCTGAACCATGGGCAGTATAACCTCCTTAATTTATTGGAATAAATGAAAACTTCCTTTGATTAGATTATATGAAAATACAAAAGACAAGTCAAGTTTCGGCGAATCCCGCGCTCATGCCCCGTTGATATGGGACAGCAGCACGTTCTGGTCGATATAAAGCTGTTCTTTTGACGGCGCGCCGACTACGACCGAAATATAGAACTGGCCGTAGGCATTTTGTGCGACGACTGCGAGACAGTTGCCGGCTGCCGCTGTTGTACCGGTTTTACCGCCGAGGATTGTCACGTTTTTCGGCGGCTCCGTCGACCCCGTCAGATAATGGTCCGTGGAGTCGAGCGTGACGTGCATTTCATTTCCGTCTTTGTCCTCATACTGGAGATCGTAGACCGGGATCTGGGAAATGCTGACAAATTCGTCATACTTCAGCGCCTCGTTCAGCATCAGATAGATATCGTAGACCGTCGTATAATGATCATCGCTGTGGAGGCCCGTGGGATTCGTGAAATGGCTGCCGGTGCACCCGAGGGCCAGGAGTTCTTCATTCATCATGTCCACAAATTTGGCCTGTGAACCGCCGACAGTCCTTGCAATCGCCTGGGCGGCATCATTGCCGGAGTGGATCAGAAGCCCCCTTAAAAGCTCCTGCATGGTCACTTTATCGCCGATCCGGAAGCCGACGACCTGCGAACCGGACTCCAGCTCCAGATCCTGCCAGTTAATCGTCACGGTCTCTCCCATCTTGTCGGATTTGAGCGCGAGGATCGCCGTCAGGAGCTTCGTGATGGACGCCGGGTAGATGTGCTCGTACATGTTCCTCGAAAAGACGACCTTGCGGTCATCAATCGAGAAAAGGCCGGCGGATTCATTTTCCGAAATCACGATGCTGCTGTCCGAGACATCGTCCGCGCTCACACAGAGATCCGACGTATAGGAGCGCCTGGTCTGCATGGCGGTCTGGTCGGACGTATTATAAACCATCCCGGCGTTTGTCCACCGCATGGGCATTTCCAGATTTCCGGAATGATCCTGCATCATGACAAACAGGAGGGCGCATGCCGCCGCGCCGAGCATGATCAGCGCGACCAGCGTAAGGAGCCAGATCTTTTTTTCAGAGAGACGATACTGTTTTGTCATCTTCGGCCTCCTCTTCCGTTCCTGCGCCGTTCAGGCGGAACAGCGAAACGGATCTTGCCCTGAAGGCCTACATTCAGGACGACGCCCATACCCATGAACAGCGTCCAGATCGACGTCACGCCGTAGCTGACAAACGGCAGCGGCGTACCGGTGTTCGGCAGCATTCGCGTCGCGACACCGATATTGACGAAGCTCTGGAAGGACACGAGCGCCCCCATTCCGCAGCAGATGATCTTCCCCGACAGGTCTTTCGCCCGCACGGATATCAGCAGGCACTCAAGCACAATCAGAAGGAGGAGGATCACGATGCCGACGCTTCCCATGAAACCGAGCTCTTCTCCCGCAACCGCGAAGATGAAGTCCGTCTCGATCTCGGAGATGAAATTTCCTTTGTTCGCGGAATCCACTTCGCTGTTATTCAGGCCTTTGCCCGAGAGCATGCCGCTCCCGATCGCGATGACCGAATTGTTCTGCTGCGTCGTGTCGTCCGTGTATTCCTCGTTGTCCGGATTGAGGAAAGCCATGATACGCTTGCGCTGGTAGTCCTTGATCAGGGTCTGCTCCGGCTGCACGACGATGGACATGAAAATAATGACCAGCGGGATGACGACAATCAGCACGGCCCCGATATATTTGTAGCTGAGGCCTGCCGCATAATACATGACGGCGAAAACCGCTGTAATTGTAATCGTATCCTTCATATCCGGCTGAAGATAGACCAGGATCAGAGGGAGCGCAAGCAATAACAGCGCCCTGAGGACCACCGAAAATTTGTTCAGGTCATTCTCGTGTTCCATAAAAAACTTGGCAAAGAACAGGATGAGAATGATTTTCGACAGCTCGACAGGCTGGAAACGGAGCCCGCCGATCGTGATCCACCGCGTCGCCCCGTGGCTGCTGTAGCCCGCCAGACGCACAGCCGCCAGCATTACCAGGTTGGCCAGATACATAAGCCTCGTAAACTGCAGGACCCATGAGAAATCGAACAGCGAAATAATCAGCATGAGAATGATGCCGGAAGCGGTTCCGAACATCTGTTTCCGCTGGAGGGAGGCTTCCGCGCTTCCCACCAGCAGCACGCCGAGCGCCGACAGCGTCACGAGCCACAACACCAGTCTGAAGTTGTAATCTCTTAAACGATATTGTCTGAGCATCAGTCCACATTCTCCGCATTGACCGAATCTGTCATCGCTTTTCCGGTAATGATATCTCTCGCATCCACGAGTTTGAAATAGTACTGCAGGATATCCTTCGCCGTCAGGATCGCATTTGTCGAAGAATAACCGTTGCCGATACGGATCGCCATCGCGATCTCGGGATCTTCATAAGGCGCATAGCA
>CACZTA010000118.1 GCA_902783935.1 uncultured Lachnospiraceae bacterium
CTCGCCACGATGGCTGAGGACCGGATCCTCTCCGAGCGGTTTTCAAAGACGACCTACAGCATCCTGTTCGTCATGATTCTCTCCATCCTCATCTCTCTGCTCGGCAGGAATACACTGAACTGGTTTGTGGACCTGACTGCGTTCGGCGCGATCATCAGCTTCGGTTATACATCCGCCTCTGCCTTTAAAATCGCGAAAGCCGAGGGAAACCGCAGGACGATGATCACCGGCATAACCGGCGCCGTCATCTCCGCCGCGTTCGCCATCGTACAGATTGTCCCCAGGCTGACCGCCCTGGAAACCATGGGCAGCGAAGCGTTCCTGCTGCTCTCGCTCTGGTGCCTGCTTGGTTTCGTCTTCTACTGGCGGACCGTCTCATTCAGTACCCTTTCGGAATACAGCGGCATGTCCGTCTCCGGTATTGTCCTGTTCGCGCTTCTGGTTTATTCCGCGATCCTGTGGCTCGCCAGACGCATTTTTGCACAGGAGAACATCGGGGAGATCCGCGCTTCCGTTGTGGGAGGCGGTATGGTTCTGCTGATAATCATTTTCATCGGGCTTGTGGTCATGCTCTACATCCAGAATCTGGTCCGGGAGAAACATGAAGCCGCCGAGCGCGACAAGATCCGGGCCGTGGAGGGAAGCCTCGCGAAGAGCCAGTTCCTGTTCAATATGTCGCATGATATCCGCACACCCATGAATGCGATCATCGGGTATACGAATCTTGCGCTGAAAGAGCCGTCGACACCGGAGGTCCGCGAATATCTGACCAAAATCGACGGATCCTGCCAGCACCTGCTGTCCCTGATCAATGATATCCTCGAGATGAGCCGCATCGAAAGCGGAAAGGTTGAACTGGAATTCGCGCCTGAAGATCTCTGCTCCATTTTCGATAATATGTACGACCTGTTCTCCGAACAGATGAAGCAGAAAAATATCAGCTTCTCAGTCCATACCTCCCAGATCCGGAACCGGTATGTCTGGTGCGACAAGAAAAACCTGAACCGCGTCCTCCTGAATGTCCTGAGCAATGCCTATAAGTTCACGCCTGAAGGCGGTATCATTTCCGCCTCCGTCTGGGAGAGCGGCGACGGGGAAAACGGCTACGGCTCTTATGAGATAAGAATCCAGGACAACGGCATCGGCATGTCCAAAGAGTTTGTTGAAAAGATGTTCAATGCGTTTGAGCGCGAGCGGACCTCCACGGTCAGCGGGATCGAGGGGACCGGGCTCGGGCTCTCCATCATGAAAAGCATCGTGGACCTGATGGGCGGAACAATCGAGGTGCTGACCTCTCCCGGAAGCGGGACCGGCATCATCATCCGCCTGAAGATGAAGCTCGCGGAAAAGAGCGACCTGCCTGAAGAGATCCCCCAGCCTTCCGGGCATGCCTCAGCGGACTTTACCGGAAAGCGTCTCCTGCTTGTAGAAGACAACATTGTCAATATGGAAATCGCCGATATGATCCTCACTCAGATGGGATTCACCGTCGACAAGGCAGAAAACGGGCAGGCCGCCGTCGACCTGGTATCGTCTTCGGAACCCGGCACTTATGACGTGATCCTGATGGATATCCAGATGCCGGTGATGGACGGATATGAGGCGGCCAAGAGAATCCGGGAGCTTGACGATCCGCTCTTGGCCGGCATTCCCATCGTGGCGATGACGGCCAACGCCTTCGCCGAGGATGTCCGGGCGGCAAAAGACGCCGGCATGCAGGGCCACATCGCGAAGCCGGTCGATATCGCCGTCATGGAACAGACGCTCAGCGAAATCCTGTAAAAAAGAACCTGCAATAAAACGCAGAGGCCGGAACAGCCTCTGCGTTTTGCGTATTATCTGATTATCCTATAATTTTTGCCGGAAAAGGCCCCAGCCGCTGTCGATAAAAAGCCAGCCGCCCTTTATAAATACTCCCTGCATCTCCCGTTTTTTGATGTTATCCGGGAAATTGCAGTAGACATCCGTTATGCGCTTCTCCCGCAGGCTTACCGCAAATACCTTCGACAGCGGAGCCGTGTAATCTGAGGACATGATATA
>CACZTA010000119.1 GCA_902783935.1 uncultured Lachnospiraceae bacterium
GTTTTCGTCCATATACAAGACCTCGCCATCTATAACTGTAATCACCGCCATTATACATGAGAACCTGCGCACTCAACAACCCCGGGCACCACTTATCATCTGGAGTTCCGCTTTTATTTGGGGTTGATAAAATCTTCTGGTCTCTTTTACGTAATCCAGCATGACGGGATTCTCTTTTAAGAATCCTCTGCGATAATAAATGCCCATTGGTGCCTCCGGAGACGTCTTCCACCGCAGGAAGGACAGTTCGGGATGGGGCATCAAAAGATGACCGGGAACCATGCAGAAGCCGAAACCGGCAAGAATCAGTCCGTAAGCTTCTGCGTTGTTGCTGCAGTTATAATTGACCACATGGTCATTGACCGGCAGGAACGGGTGCCGGTTCAAATGATTATTTACCAGAAGATACGGCGGAATCGCCAGGATTTGTGAATATGGCCAGAAATCATCGGTGATGATGTCCCGGTCCTTTCCGATTTCCGCAAGAGGATGGTCTTTTCGGACGACACAGGTAAATGTCTCTTTTATCAGTTCCATGAATACCACGTCTTTATTCTGATAAGTATAATCCTTCATTCCCACAATGAAATCGAGCTGTCCCCTTTCCAGACGGGCCAGGTTTGCATCTGTCTGGTCTATGGTGAAACGGGGGTTGAGATGGGGATGATCAGCTTTGAGGACAGCAAGCGTCCGGCTGATGAGGTTGATCCCGTGAGGATCAGAATAACCGATCCGGAGGATATTCTGTTCCGTCATACTGTAGGATGAGAGCCAGCTGCGGGAATGATAATAGGTCTTCAGGATATCTTTTGCTTCCGGGAGAAATCTGGCGCCGACCGGCGTCAGGCTGACGGATCTGGTTGTCCGGTCAAGCAGACGGACGCCCAGTTCCTGTTCCAGAGTCTGTATCTGCCTTGAAACCGCGGGCTGGGTCAGGGACATCAGTTCGGCAGTTTTCATAAAGTTCATTGTACTTGCAATATTTACAAAGCATTCAAGCTGGGCAATGTTCATAAAACCTCTTTTCTGTATTCAGCTGTGAAGAACTGCGCAAGCGTTTTTGATTTATAACAAATGCGCATATATTATATCATATATTTATTTCACATATGCAGATCTGCCCGATACACTGATAAAGTAAAAAAGGAAGCAGAAAGGAGTCCGGAATGGATGTTTTGAAAACTGCCCGGTCCGGGCTGTTATCCCGGTCAGAAATAGACAGTAAAGCTGAAAGGCTGAGGAGACGCATATGCTGTTGGAATGCCTGAACTATTTACAGAGTAACGGAGCTGACATCGCAGTCCGGGTCCTGGAACACATGAAGATCAGCCTGACAGCGCTGCTGGCAGCGGTTCTGATCGGAGTCGCAGGAGGTTATGCGGCTTCCGTTTCAAATAAGGGAGAAAAATGGATCATGAACCTGTTTCAGGTTCTGCGGGTAATCCCGTCCCTGGCAATCCTGGTCCTGCTGATTCCGGTCATGGGAGTCGGGATGAAGCCTGCAGTTACTGCCCTGGCGATTCTGGCGATACCGCCGGTGCTTACCAATACCTGCGTCGGCTTTCTGGAGGTGCCGCCGTTCATGCTGGAAAGTGCGAAGGGCATAGGCATGAAAGAATGGGAATTGCTGGTTCATGTCAGATTTCCGCTGGCGCTTCCCATGATCCTCACGGGCATCCGGTCAGCGCTGGTGGAGGTAATTGCCAGCGCCACGCTGGCAGCCAAGATCGGAGCCGGCGGTCTGGGGGAGATCATTTTTACCGGATTGGGGCTGAACCGGACTGACCTGCTGCTGATCGGCGGTTTTCTGGTAGGGGTGCTCTCTCTGGCCGGTGTCGGAATCTTCAGCATGATCTGCAGGATTCTGATGCCTTATAAGTATCGCAGACGTTTATAGAGATTTAAAAAGGAGGGATCGGTAATGAGGAAGCTTTGGAAGAAAATGGCTGCGGCGGTACTGATAATGGCATTGGCAGGCATATGTACAGCGGCAGCGTCGGACGGGGAGAAGGGAACGATCCGGATTGGGTCGAAGGATTTCACTGAGAATGAGATTGTTGCCGAGCTGTATGCACTTGCCCTGGAGGATGCGGGGTATAAGATTGAGCGCATCATGGACATATCTTCGTCGGTCATCCATACCAGTATCGTCAATAACGAGATCGACCTGTATCCGGAATATACCGGGACAGGGCTTATTTCCATTTTGAAGATGGATCCGCTTACAGATGCACAGGAAGTCTATGAGACAGTAAAAAAGGCCTATGCAGAGCAATATGATCTTGTATGGCTTGACTATGCCGAAGCGAATGACGGGCAGGGGCTGTTCATCAGCAGAAAGGCTTCGGATGAGTATGGAATTACGACCATCTCCCAGCTGCAGGAGAACGCTTCCAAGCTCCGGTTTGCCTCACAGGGAGAATTTGATGAGAGAGAAGACGGGCTTCCGGGTCTGGAAAAGGTATACGGACCTTTTGAATGGGCGTCGTCAAGAGTATATGACAACGGGCTTAAGTATCAGGTAGTTGAGTCGGATGAGGCGGATGTATCACCGGCTTATACAACAGAAGGCCGCCTGTCGGAGACAGATAAATTTGTGCTCCTGGAAGACGACAGACATGTGTGGCCTCCTTATAATCTGGCACCGGTTGTCCGCAGTGATGTTCTTCTTGAGAACCCGGAGATCGAAGAGATCCTGAAGAAAGTCAATGAGACACTGGATACAGCAGCGATCACAGCATTGAATGCCAAAGTGGATGTGGAAAAGGAAGAATATGAGGATGTCGCTGAAGAATACTGGGAGTCGATCAGAGAGTAACAGGAAATCCGCGGAAGACTGACCGGGAGCAGGAATTGAATGATTGCCGTCAAATATGAACAGGTATCGAAACAATTTCATAAAAATGTGAAACCGTCGGTAGACGGGGTGAGCGCGCAGATCGGAGAAGGGGAATTCGTCACGATCCTGGGATCGTCCGGCTGCGGGAAGACTACGCTTCTGAAGATGACAAACCGTCTTTTAGATCCTTCAGAAGGGCGGATTATCCTCTTCGGGGAGGACATCAGCACAGTGGATCCTGTCACCGTGAGACGGCGGATGGGATATGTCATTCAGCAGATCGGTCTTCTTCCGCACATGACAGTGGAAGAGAATATCACGGTCATGCCAAAACTGATGAAACAGGACATAGTGCAGGTGCGGATGAGAGCCAGGGAACTGCTCTCAATGACAGAGCTGGATCCGGACACCTACGCTGGCCGTTATCCGTCGGAACTGTCAGGGGGCCAGCAGCAGAGAGTCGGACTTGCCAGAGCACTGATGCCGGATCCGAAGATCCTGCTTTTAGATGAACCGTTCGGCGCAGTCGATGCAATCACAAGGATCAACCTGCAGAATGAGCTCCTGCGCATCCACAGGGAAACCCAAAAGACATTTCTCCTTGTAACGCATGATATCAATGAAGCCATGAAGCTTGGGCAGCGGGTCATGATCATGAATGAGGGAAAACTTCTGCAGTTTGATACGCCCCGCAATATCATCCGCCATCCGGCAGATCCTTTTGTGGAGGCGCTGATGAGGTCGGCATCCGAACAGCATAGTTTCTGGAAGGAGGTTCTGGATGATTGATTTTCTGCTGTCTCATCCGGAGAAGATCATCACACCGCTGCTTGAGCATGTTTCTCTCACGGCAGTGACTCTCGTAATCTCTGTCCTCATGGCGTCGGTCCTGACGATTCTGGGTACGGCGGTACCGGTTCTTGGAAAAATCCTGACAGCCGTTTTTTCGGTGGTCTATTCAATCCCGTCTCTGGCACTTTTTGCCCTGCTGATCCCGATTACGGGACTGGGAAGGACGAGCGCTGTAATTGTGTTGTGTGCTTACAACCAATATCTTCTGCTGGGAAATTTTCTGACAGGCCTCACAGAGGTGGATCCGGGCGTGCGGGAGGCTGCAAAAGGCATCGGGATGACCGTTATGCAGGAACTGTTTGTTGTACAGGTCCCGCTGGCAAAGAAAGCGCTGTTTGCGGGAATCAGGCTTGCGGTGGTATCGACAATCGGCATTGGAACCATAGCAGCGGCGATCAATGCGGGAGGTCTCGGAACGCTGCTTTTTGACGGTCTCAGGACGATGAATATGGCAAAGATTCTGTGGGGAAGCCTTCTTTCGGCAGTTCTGGCAGTCTCAGTGAATTCTTTGCTGAAATGGGCGGAGAAAGGAGTCTTCAGATGAAGGCAATTGTTATCCATGAAGCGGGCGGGCCGGAAAAGCTGATCCTGGAAGACCGGCCGGTTCCGGAGGTCAAGCCGGGATGGTCACTGGTCAGGGTAAAAGGCTTCGGCATCAATCATTCGGAAATCTTTACAAGAAAAGGATTGTCGCCGTCAGTTTCATTTCCCAGGATTCCGGGAATAGAATGCGTTGGGATTCTGGAACGCTCAACGGATCCTGACAGACTGCCGGAGGGATCCGCAGTTGTCTCCATTATGGGAGAGATGGGGAGGGCATACGACGGAGGATATGCGGAATATGTTCTTCTCCCCAATACACAGATTTACCCGGTATCAACCTCTCTTTCGTGGGAGGAACTTGCGGCGGTTCCGGAAACATTCTATACTGCGTATGGTGCGCTCCGTAATTTGAAGATTCCTGAAGATGCTGCTGTGCTGGTGCGAGGTGCCTCCAGCGGAGCAGGGGTTGCCTTTCTTAAACTTCTGAAAGGAAAATATCCCCATATATATACAGCCGGTTCTTCCAGAAATCCCGGCAAAGCCGGGGAGCTGCTCCGGCTTGGGTTTGACACGATTTTAACAGATGCAGACGGCAGACTTTCCGGGGACGGTCAATATGACAGAATTCTTGAACTCATCGGACCGAAGACGATCAGGGATTCACTGGCACATCTGCGGGAAGACGGCATCATTTGCAGTGCGGGGCAGCTGGGCGGACAGTGGTATCTGGAAGATTTTGACCCGATTATGGAACTTCAGAA
>CACZTA010000120.1 GCA_902783935.1 uncultured Lachnospiraceae bacterium
TAACAGATTGTAATTACACTGACGAGCATGTGTTTATCCTTCCGTCAGCCGGATGGATTCCTCCAGGGAAAACTTCCGGTATTCTTCTTTATAGGTGCTCATTGCCATGTCATAGGCAAGGCTGCCGAAGGCCTTGTTGACAATGCCCGTCGCATGGCTGAGCAACCGGAGAGGCGGCGTGCAGCCTTTCACCAGCAGGATTTTCTTCCCATGCGCTTCGGCGATCATCTGCACCAGCCGGGAGGTATTGCTGTACTGGGCGTTCTGGGGAAAGAAAAAGCCCTCTTCCTCATTTTGAATCATCAGACGCACGAACTCCACCAGATTGCCGATGTACAGCATAGAACGGCAATTCTCTACCGCCGGAAAGACCGGCAGCTTCTGTGCCATTCTGGAGAGTGTCGGGTAGTTGCCCCGGCTCCCCTTGCCGTAGATCATGGGCGGGCGCAGAATACAGACTTTAAAATGCGCATCGGCAAGCGGCAGTATGCCCTTTTCAGCCTGCAGCTTGCTGTCCCCGTAAAAATCAGCAGGATTCGGCTGTGTGTCCCGGGTGATCAGCCGCTGTTTCCCGACGGGAGCAGAGTCTCCGTAGACGATGGCAGAGCTCATAAAGATAAACTGCCGGACGCCTTCCGCTTTTGCCTTCTCCGCAAGTGCCACAGTGAGATCGCGGTTCACGGCATAATAGCGCTGCTTTGTCTCTTCCGAGACATGGCCGGTATCCGCATGGGCGATGCCCGCCACATCAAAAACACAGTCATAGCCGGAAAAGTCGAGCTCTTTCCAGGCGTCATTGCGGACGGATGCCCCATCCACCGTATAGTCTTCCCCAAACTGCTCCATATAAGTGCGGAAGGAATTGCCGATATAGCTGTTGACGCCCGTAACCAGAATGCGTTTCTTCATTTCGCCGTTTTCGCCTTCCGGTACAGCAGGAAGGCAGGATAGGTCGGGTTCTTATAGAGGGACAGCCGCATTCTTCGCATGAAGGAGTCCCCTTCCGCCGAGCGGATTCTCTCGATATGCTTTCGCACGGTCGGGTTGAAGAGAAGCTCCTTATACTGCCGATACACTTCCTTCGTAGGGAGTGTATTCTGTTCATTAAAGAAGTAGTGCTCTTCCGCCTCATTAAACCATGCGAACACCGCAAGGTCATTCGCTTCGCTGTACTCCCGGTCATCCGGGTGGTATTTTTCCAGATATCTCTCCTGCTCCTCCAGAATCAGAGGCAGCATGTGCACTGCCACATCGGAATACTTGTGGCAGAAGGAGTCATACCGGATTTCATAGTGATAGATATGATGGCTGTCGAAGGCAACCTTCCTGCAGTGCTCAAAGAGATGGAGGCAGTAAACCGCATCCTCATCCAGGAAGAGATGCTCCGGCATCCGCACTGTATACTCGCGGATAACGTCCGCCCGCATGATTTTCGCCCAGGTAGACTCGATATGGAAGCCGATGTCACAGTATTCATAGGTCTGGCCGGAGAGCAGGCACTGATCAATGGTGCGCTTGTCAAACACGACCTGGGAGGCAGGATCCTCCACCGGTTCCTTGTCCGGCCGGTAGATCGCGAAAATGATCGTGTCACAGTCGGGCGAGGCATTGATGCGGTTTACGGCGATTTCAAAAGCGTCCGGCTCGTAGAAGTCATCCGTGTCACAGATCATCACATACTTCCCGTTCATTCTCTCCAGGCCGTAGTTGACCGCGGAGGAATGCCCTCCGTTCGGCTTATGATAAACCGTGATTCTGGCATCCTGCCGGGCGTATTCTTCACAGATCTCGCCGCTTCTGTCCGTTGAACCGTCATCAACGAGAATCAGTTCAAAATCACTGTAGGTCTGGCCGAGAATCGCCCCCACACTTGTCTCGAGATATGCCTCTGCATTATATACGGGGATCACAACACTGAGAAGGTCGTTATTCATGTGTGTTTCTCCTCTCTGATTGGTTTTTTTATTCCGGGGATGTCGTTTTCCTTACTGCTGTATGGATGTGCCGATATACCAGCCACCTGTGCAGCGGAAGATGCTGCCGGAGAGCATATAGGATTCATCCGACATCAGATAGACCAGAGCACCGATATAGTCGCTGCGTTCA
>CACZTA010000121.1 GCA_902783935.1 uncultured Lachnospiraceae bacterium
CGGATCCCGGCCTGGATCGTTATCATTATTATAGCAAGGGAGTTCATTATCAGCGGTTTCCGGCTGATTGCTTCCGATAACGGGATCGTGATTGCCGCCAGCTGGTGGGGAAAGACAAAGACAGTCTCCCAGATGCTGATGGTGATCCTCCTGATCATTTACTTCCCGGCCGGTCCCATGCATATCGTACAGACGGTTGTCATGTATGCGGCATGCATTCTGACCGTGATATCGCTCGCAGATTATCTCTATAAAAACCGCGGCGTTCTGTCCATGCAGGGATAATCGTCACAGAAAAAGAAACAGGTGCATAATTATGAAAAAAATCCTTATGAAGACCCCGATCGTGGAGATGGACGGCGACGAGATGACCCGCGTCCTCTGGAAGCGGATCAGGGAGACGCTGATCGAGCCCTTTGTTGACCTGAAATCAGAGTATTATGATCTCGGCCTCGTCCACAGGGATGAGACAGATGACCGCGTGACGGTGGATGCGGCAAATGCCATCCTGAAATACGGGGTCGGCGTCAAGTGCGCCACGATCACGCCGAATGCTGCCAGAGTGGAAGAGTATCACCTGAAAAAAACGTATCCGAGCCCGAACGGGACGATCCGCGCGATACTGGACGGAACCGTATTCCGTGCGCCGATTATCGTCAGGGGAATCGACCGCTACGTAAAAAACTGGAAGAAGCCCATCACGATCGCAAGACATGCGTACGGGGATGTCTACAAGAATACGGAATTCCGCGTACCGGGACCCGGAACCGGAAAACTCGTCTTTACGGCAGCTGACGGAACGGTCAGTGAGCAGACAATCTTTGAATTTAAGGGGCCCGGCATTCTCCAGGGTGTATACAATCTCGACGAGTCAATTGAGAGCTATGCGCGCAGCTGTTTCAACTATTGCCTCGATGTGAAGCAGGACCTCTGGTTTGCGACAAAGGATACGATTTCGAAGACATACGACGGCCGCTTCAGGACGATTTTTGAGACGGTATACGAGAATGAATACCGTGAACAGTTTGAACAGAACGGGCTCACCTACTTCTATACGCTGATTGATGATGCGGTTGCAAGGATCATGAAATCCGAAGGCGGTATCGTCTGGGCGTGCAAAAACTATGACGGCGATGTATTCTCCGACATGCTTTCATCTGCCTTCGGTTCTCTCGCCCTGATGACTTCCGTATGCGTTTCCCCGAAGGGATGCTTTGAATATGAAGCTGCGCACGGAACTGTCCAGCGGCATTATTATAAGCACCTGAAAGGGGAGAACACATCCACGAATTCCGTAGCGACGATCTTCGCATGGTCCGGTGCCCTGCGGAAACGCGGTGAACTGGATCAGATTCCTGAGCTTGTCAGTTTTGCGGACTGTCTTGAAAAAGCCGTTATCGACACGATTGAATCCGGCGTCATGACCGGCGACCTGGCACTCATCACGACACTGCCGGATCCGGTGAAGACCGACAGCTTCGGCTTTATCGACGCAGTAAAACAGAAGCTTGACGAACTGACAAAAGAGTAAACGAGTAAACGAAAGACTGCCCGTCTGATATAAGTCAGCCAGGCAGTCTCTTTTTTATGCTTCTTCCTGTAATGCTTCCCATTCGGCCAGTGCGTCTTCCAGCCGCTTTGTCACGGCGTCTTTTCTGACACTCAGCCCGGTGAGCTTTTCGGGATCACTCGCAATCACCGGATCATCGAACAGTCTGTCGATTTCCGCGTCTTCGTTTTCCAGCTTCTCGATTTCCTGCTCCAGTCTCAGTATGGCGGTTTTCCGGCGGCGCTCTTTTGATTCCTGTTCTTTCTGCGCTTTCCAGTCCAGCATGGAAGCTGTCCCGGCAGAGGTTTCCGCTGCGGTTTCTTCTTCGCCGAAAGCCGCGCGCTCCACGTCTGCTTTCTTTTCCAGATAATAATCGTAATTCCCGATATAGTTCAGGAGCTTACGGTTCGTCAGGTCCAGAATCCTGTCAGCGGTCCTGTTAATAAAGTAGCGGTCGTGGGAGACATAGAGGACCGTCCCCTCGTAAGCCCTGACGGCAGATTCGAGCACCTCGCGGGAATTGATATCCAGATGGTTGGTGGGCTCATCGAGCATCAGGAAATTTGCGTCTGAGAGCATCAGCTTGCAGAGGGATACGCGGGCGCGCTCCCCGCCGGACAGGGCGCTGACCGGCTTGAACACGTCGTCGCCGGTAAACAGGAAAGCGGCGAGCTTCGTCCGGATCTCCGTATTGGTCATGGACGGATAATCATCGGAGATTTCCTCAAAAATCGTTTTTTCGTCGTGGAGGACCTGTATCTCCTGATCGTAGTAGGCTTCGAAGACATTGGTGCCGTAAGCGAAAGAACCGCCGTCGGGGCGGACTCCCGCATTCAGGATTTTCAGGAGGGTGGATTTCCCGGTCCCGTTATCCCCGATGACTGCCACATGTTCCCCGCGCTTTATTTCGAACGAGATATCTTCGAAGAGCGTTATGCCCGGATAGGATTTCGACAGGTTTTCGACCGAGAGGACATCATTTCCGCTCACGACGGACGGTGTAAAGCGGAGCTTCATGCTGTCACCCGGATCCGCAGGCTTTTCCGGCATCTCCATCCTGGCAAGCATCTTTTCGCGGCTTTCGGCGCGGCGGACCGACTTTTCCCTGTTGAAGGATTTCAGTTTGCTGATGACTTCTTCCTGGTGCTTCCGCTCGCGCTCGGCATTCAGCCAGGCCGCGTATTCCGCTTTCCGGATCTGTTCTTTTTTAAGGCTGAACTCATCATAGTTGCCTCTGTAATTTCTTGCCGTTCCGTTTTCGATTTCGATGACCCTTGAAACAATCCGGTTCAGGAAATAGCGGTCGTGGGAAACGATCAGGGCTGCGCCGCTGTAATTCATCAGATAGGTCTCGAGCCATTCTATGGAATGCATATCGAGATGATTTGTCGGCTCATCAAGAAGAATCAGGTCCGGGGCTGTCAGCAGAAGCCGTCCGAGAGCCACCCTGGTTTTCTGGCCGCCCGAGAGCTCTGAGATGCGGCGCCCGAATTCATCCTCACGGAATCCGAGCCCTTTCAGGACGCCTGTCACTTCGCTTTTGTATGAATAACCTCCGTCCCGTTCAAATGCTTCCGTCATCCGCGCGTAGCGCTCCATACTGCGCTCAAGCGCTTCACCGGTGAGGTCCGCCATGCCCCGCTCTTCGGCGCGGATCCTGTCGGACAGGTCAAGAAGTTCCTGCCGGACTCCGAGCAGCTCCTGGTAAATCGTCCGGCTGCCCGTGAGTTCCTGGTGCTGTGCCAGATAGCCGATCCGGATATCTTTTGCGGGAACAGAGGCCCCGCTGTCCGGTTCCGTCAGCCCCATGATGATTTTCAGGAGCGTCGATTTACCGGCTCCGTTTATCCCGATCAGTGCGGCTTTTTCATGTTCTTCGATGTGAAAGGAGACGTCCTTCAGAATGGTCTGGCCGTCGTAGTCTTTGCTTATATTGGAAATATTCAGTATCATACCCTGCATTATCGCATAAAGGGCGGAATGGTGCAACTCAGTCGGGGGGCGGATCCCGATTGAATCAAATGGCTGCCTGATTATTTGACAACTATTCTGTGATAATCTTATAATACTGATGTTATCCTTATGTGTTATTATCCGGAAAGGACATCATTATGCTGCATATAGTGAGCGCGGAAAGCATGAAGCTGAGGGATTCCCGGACTATTCACGGTCTCGGAGTCCCTTCAGCTGTCCTTATGGAGCGCGCGGCTTATGAGTGCGCCCTCGCTGTCCTCGATCATCTCGGCGGATCCGGATGCATTCCGCCGGAAAAGTCCGGCCCGGATGTTCTGATCCTGTGCGGTTCAGGCAATAACGGCGGCGACGGGTTCGCCTGTGCACGTATTCTCAGTCTTAAAAATATTTCCTGCGAAATCTGCTTTGCGGGAAATCCTGACCACATGACGGAAGAAACCGCGCGCCAGTACGGGATCGTGAAGAAGCTGGGAATCCCTGTGACGGCCGTTCCCGATTTTCATTCCTGCCGGGTGATCGTCGACGCGCTGTTCGGGATCGGCATTTCCAGAGATATCACCGGTTCTTACGCTGCGCTGATCCGTTCCGTCAATGAGACCGGCATACCGGTGATCGCAGTTGACATACCGAGCGGGATCGATGCTGATACGGGAGCCGTACGCGGATGCGCGGTGAAAGCGTTTAAGACAGTCACGATGCAGTATATAAAACCGGGGCTCCTTCTTTATCCGGGCGCCCTCCACGCCGGTGAGATCATTACGGCAGATATCGGTGTGGCCGGTATCCCGGAAGAGGACGACCCGGATGAAAAGTCTCTTTTTGCCCTCGAGCCGTCGGATCTCCCGCTGGTCGTGCCGGAACGGAATCCGGCCGGAAATAAAGGCGATTTCGGGAAAGTCCTGATCGCGGCGGGGAGCCGGAATATGGCCGGCGCCGCCGTCCTTGCAGCCCGGGCAGCCATGCGGACAGGAGCCGGAATGGTCCGCGTTCTCACGGAAGAATGCAACCGGGAGATTCTGCAGACAGCTGTCCCGGAGGCGCTGCTGTCGGTTTATACGACGGAGGAGGAAGCAGTCCGGGAGCTTGAGAAGGCTCTGGACTGGGCCGACGCCGCTGCCGCAGGTCCCGGAATCGGGCGGGGCGCGGCGCAGAAAGCCATGATCGAAAGGCTTCTTGCCTGCACGGAAAAGCCGCTTCTTCTCGACGCAGACGCCCTGAATATTATCTCGGAGTCCCTTCTGCCCGAACTTGCTGCGCACAGGGGGCCCGTCGTCATCACCCCGCATATTGGTGAGATGGCGAGGCTCAGCGGGAGAGGAGCTGACGTCCTCAAAGCGGATCCCGTACGGGAAGCATCTGCTTTTGCGGACAGATACGGCGTCGTCTGCGTCATGAAGGATGCGAGAACGGTGACGGCTGTCCCGGGCGGACCTGTCTGGATCAACCGCACGGGAAATGACGGAATGGCGACAGCCGGAAGCGGGGATGTCCTGACGGGGATTACCGCCGCCCTGCTCGGAAGAAAATGCAGTCCCGCACAGGCAGGCGCTCTGGGGGCTTTCATTCACGGAATGGCAGGCGACCTGGCTGCGGCTTCCTGCGGGAGAAGCAGCATGACGGCGTCCGATATTACGGATGCGCTTAAAAAACTTGCAATCTGAAAGGAACAGCTATGGAACACAGGAAATTCAGCAGGATCTGCGCGGAAATAGATCTGAACGCTCTCGACCGGAATATGGAAATCATAGAGGGACGGCTCGCGCCGGGCGCATCCGTCTGTGCAGTCGTCAAGGCCGATGCTTACGGACACGGCGCGATTCAGATCGCGAAGCGCCTTGAGCCGAACCCCCGTGTATGGGGATTCGCCTGCGCGACATCTTCAGAAGCGGTCGTACTCAGGAAAGCCGGCATCTCAAAACCGGTTATTCTGCTCGGCTATTCGTTTGAGGAATCTTATGAGGAGATTTTTGATTATCATCTGAGACCCTGTGTCTTTGACAGTGAATCTGCATCCGGCCTCTCCGAAATGGCCGTCTCCCGCGGCGAGACGCTGCCGGTTCATCTGGCTGTTGACACCGGGATGGGGCGCATCGGTTTTGCGCCCGATGAGGCGTCGGCCCGGACGGCTGCGGAGATCGCTTCTCTGCCCGGCATCACGGTGGAGGGACTCTTTACCCATTTTGCAAGGGCGGATGAGCCGGACAGAAGCCCTGTCGACCTTCAGTTCGGGAAGTATATCTCATTCCGTCAGTACCTGAATGATTTCGGCGTCCGGATTCCTGTTTCCCACGCCGGAAACAGTGCGGCGATCATGCGCTTCCCGGATACGCACCTCGATATGACACGCGCGGGCATTATCCTCTACGGACTGATGCCTTCGGATGATGTTGCGGATGAAATGCGCGGGCTTCAGCCGGTCATGCGTCTCGTGAGCCACGTCTCCTATGTCAAGACGCTTCCGGCCGGACATCCGGTCAGTTACGGCGGCACATTCACCGCTGACCGCCCTGTCCGGATTGCTACCGTGCCGGTCGGATATGCAGACGGTTATCCGAGGCAGCTTTCAAACCGCGGAACCGTCCTCATCGGCGGGAAAAGGGTCCCGATCACCGGACGCGTGTGCATGGACCAGCTGATGGTTGACGTGAGCGGGCTGCCTGACGTAAAGAGAGGGGATGAAGTTGTCCTTCTCGGTGCACAGGGAGATGAGCGGATCACTGCGGAAGAGCTCGGCAGAATCAGCGGCCGCTTCAATTACGAACTTGTCTGCTGTGTCTCGAGGAGAGTTCCGAGAAGCTATCTCGACGGCGGGCGCGTCGTGGAACAGGTTGATTATTTTATGTAAATGTGATACATTTTAAGTTCAGGTTTCTCATGAATACGGAGAAGGAGAGTTTACATGTCAGGCCATTCTAAATTTGCAAATATCAAACATAAAAAAGAAAAAAATGACGCTGCAAAGGGAAAAATCTTCACAATCATCGGACGTGAAATTGCTGTCGCGGTGAAAGAGGGCGGACCGGACCCGAACCACAATTTCAAGCTGGCTGCCGTCATCGCCAAGGCAAAAGCCAACAACGTCCCGAATGATACGATCGAGCGCGGCATTAAGAAGGCATCCGGAGACAACGGCGGTGCCAATTACGAACAGCTCACCTACGAAGGATACGGGCCGGGCGGCGTCGCCATTATAGTCAAAGCCCTGACGGATAATAAAAACCGGACGGCTGCGGATGTCCGCTCCGCATTTTCCAAAGGAAACGGAAATCTCGGGACATCCGGAAGCGTTTCTTTCATGTTTGATGAAAAAGGACAGATCATTATCGATAAAGAAGAATGTGAGATGGATCCGGATGATCTCATGATGACGGCCCTCGATGCCGGCGCAGAAGATTTTGCCGAAGAGGAAGACAGCTACGAGATCATCACTGATCCGGATGCATTTGATGAGGTCAGAAAAATCCTCGAGGAACAGGGCATCCCCATGGCGGAGGCATCCGTAACAATGCTTCCCCAGAATTATGTCAAACTCGCAAATCCGGCTGACAAAGCGTCTCTCGAGAAAATCCTGGATCTTCTTGACGGAAGCGACGATGTCCAGGACGTCTATCACAACTGGGACGAAGAAGAGTGACGACGGCCGTTTTGTGAGAGGTATCTATGGATTTTTTTCTCGCTATTCTGCTTGGTGTCCTGCAGGGGCTGCTTGAATTTCTTCCTGTCAGTTCTTCAGGACACCTGGTTATTCTGGAACGTCTGAGCAGTTATGGGATTCCGGCTCTCACGTTCCATGTTTTTCTGCATGCGGGGACGATGGCGGCGATCATCATAACGCTCCGTCATGATGCGGCAAAAATTGCCGCGGAGAGTTTTCGCAGGAATTCCGGTCTTTTCAGCACACTGGGAAGTATACTGAACAGGGGCGGAGAGAAGCGGCCTGCTTCTTATCAGAAGACGGCGAAAACAAATTACAGCAGGCTGTCATCAATGATCGGCACCGCCATGATTCCGACAGCGGCGGTCGGACTGATCCTGAGAAGATCAGCCGTCCAGGCATCGGGCTCTCTGTTTTTTAGCGGGATCGGGTTCCTCGTGACGGGGATTTTCCTGCTTGTGACCGACAAAGTTGCCCCCGGCAGTACTGTTCCGAGAGACGTGCCCCTGCAGTTTGCGTGGCTGTTCGGACTGATAAACGGAATCGCTGTTCTTCCCGGCGTATCCAGCACGGCGGTTATACTGTGTGCTGGTATATTTGCGGGCTTTAACAGAAAAACAGCCATTCGCTTTACATTCCTGCTCTCTGTGCCCACCGTCGCGGCAGCATTGCTGCTCGAACTGGCTGCCGGTATCAGAGGCGGTATTTTTACCCCGCATGTGCTCGGATGCTGCCTCCTCGGGATGCTGGCTGCCGCAGTGAGCGGGACGCTTGCGATGAATACATTTGTCAGGCTTCTCCGCAGGAGCCGTTTCATCCATTTTGCATATTACTGTTTTGCAGCCGGAACGGCTGCCGTCATGATCGGATACTATCTGCCATAAAGCTGACTGAAGGGAATGGGGAGTATGGCAGCTGCAACAGCTAAAAAGAAACCGCCGGCAGCCCGGACCGGGAATCCGTCCCGGAAAACCCGGAAACCGGCAAATGCAAAGAAAGGAAATACAGGGACAAAAAAGAAGCGCTCCGGATCGGGCAGCACTTCAGCGCGCAGATCCGGAAATGCCCGGAGACGCAGAGAAAACAGGGGAGTCGGACAGGAAGTCCTTCTTGTCCTCATCCTGGCGGTTTCCGCACTGATTTTTCTCGCGAACCTGGGTCTGATCGGCCGTTACGGAACCGTCGTGAGCGACGCTCTTTTCGGCTCGTTCGGACTGATGGCGTACATGTTCCCGTTTTTCCTGTTTTTCGGCTTCGCTTTTTTCCTGGCCAACAGGGGGAATCCCCTTATCTTCAGGAAAATGGCGGGGCTTGTTCTGATGTTCTGTTTCCTGGCCGCATTCCTCCAGCTCCTGACCCTTGAGACGGGCAGTACAGGTCCTGTTTCCGATTTCTATACGGTGTCTTCAGAAGACCATGTCGGCGGAGGTTTTATCGGCGGGATTCTTATCCGTGCGTTCGCTTACGTCCTCGGGACCGTCGGCGCTTATGTCCTGACTGTCTGCGGACTGATCGTCGCCGCAATCGTGCTGACGCAGAAGCCCCTTCTCACTCAGCTGGGTTCCGGCAGCCGGAAAGCTGCGAGGCGCGTGCGCGAAGGGCGGAAACAGCACAGGGAGGAAAGACTGCGTCTCAAAGAGGAAGAGCAGGAGCGGTGGCTCCTTGAGGATGACGCGCGCCGGGAAGAACAGGAACTTGAGAGAGAAAAGCGCCGGGAAGACCGCGAGAGAGCACGCATCCGAAAGAAGAGAGAGCAGGAAATCAGGAACAGAAAGCGCAGGAGAAAAGCATCTGCGCCGGTTTTCCATGAAGATGAAGCGGACGACGCGGACAGCCTTCTCCTGAGGGCCACACTGGAAAGACCCGATCCGGAAATCATCGCTGAAAGAAATGTCCGGAAGAGACGTCCGAAGCCGATTCCGGAATCCGCATTTGAAGGGACATCCCCTGAATCTGAGACTGATGTCTCTGAAGCTTCTTCCCGCACTTCCGGAAAGAAAAAGAAAATACCGGCGGCACAGGCAGTTTCCGCGCCCCCGTTTGAGTGGATTCCGGAAACACCTTCCCCGGAACCTTTTGTCGTTCCTTCCTTCCTGCAGAATTCTGCCGCTGTGGGGAACGGGACAGAATCCGGTCCGGCCGGGGATTTCTTCCTTCCGGATGACGGGCCTGCAGAATCTGCCGCACGTGCGGACGTACCTGATTCCGCGGACAGCAGCGAACCTGTACAGACGGAGGCGACGGCGCCTTCTGAAGAGACGGTGCCAGCCGGCCGCAGAAAAAAACGCGAAGAGGCAGCCCCCGCGTCTGAGATCAGTGCTGAAATTACGGAAAAAGAATCCGGGAACAGAACAGTTTACCGGCTTCCGCCCGTCACACTCCTGACGAAAGGCAAAGCCGCGAAGTCTGAATCGAAAAAGTCCATGCTCGAGACCGCACAGAAGCTGGAAAAAACACTTGGTGATTTCGGTGTAGGCGTCAAAGTGGTCAATGTCAGCAGGGGACCGACCGTTACCCGCTATGAACTCCAGCCGGACCACGGCGTTAAGGTCAGCAGGATTATCAATCTCCAGGATGACATTAAACTGAACCTGGCAACATCCGAAATCCGCATCGAGGCGCCTATTCCCGGAAAAGCGGCTGTCGGCATTGAAGTTCCGAACAAAGAGGTGGCCCCCGTGATGCTCAGGGATCTCTGCGAGACGGCCGAGTTTTCAGAGAGCAGGGCGGCGCTGCCGTTTGCTGTCGGCAAGGATATCGGCGGGAATCCCGTCATAGCGGACATTGAAAAAATGCCCCACCTGCTGATCGCCGGCGCTACCGGCTCGGGAAAATCCGTCTGCATCAACACGCTCATCATGAGCATCCTCCTGAAGGAGCCGCCTGACAGGGTAAAGTTCCTGATGATCGACCCGAAGGTCGTCGAGCTGAAAATCTATGACGGCATCCCGCACCTCCTGATCCCGGTCGTGACGGATGCCCGGAAAGCAGCCGGCGCGCTGAACTGGGCCGTTCAGGAAATGACAAAGCGCTATAATAAATTCGCGGAATATCCGGGTGTCAGGGATATCAAATCCTACAATGCAAGGGTTGAAAAGATGAACCGCGAGCTGGATACAGATGAACAGATTCCCGTCATGCCGCGGATTGTCGTCATCGTGGACGAGCTTGCAGACCTGATGATGGTCGCCTCTTCCGAAGTTGAAGACGCGATCTGCCGGCTGGCCCAGCTTGCGAGAGCTGCCGGCATCCACCTCATCATCGCGACCCAGCGCCCTTCTGTCAATGTAGTGACCGGCCTCATCAAGGCAAATATGCCGTCGAGAGTTGCACTGGCTGTCACATCAGGGATCGACAGCCGCACCATCCTCGATATGAACGGCGCCGAAAAACTGCTCGGACACGGAGATATGCTGTTCTACCCGCAGTCATACCCGAAGCCGGCCCGTGTACAGGGCTGCTTCGTATCAGACAGAGACATCACTGAAGTCGTTCGTTTCCTCACCGCGCAGACAGGCGATCCTGCCTATGACGCTGATGTGGAAGAACAGATCAGCACGACGGGATCTTCGCTGGAACCGCCGGAGAAGACCGACAATAATGACCGGGACGAATATTTCGCAGATGCGGGCAGGCTGATTATCGAAAAGGATAAAGCATCTATCGGCATGCTTCAGCGTGCATATAAAATCGGTTTCAACAGAGCAGCCAGGATCATGGATCAGCTGGCAGAAGCAGGAGCCGTCGGCGGGGAAGAGGGGACAAAACCCAGGAAGATCCTGATGACGGCAGAGGAGTTTGAGGCTTTTCTTTCGGAGAACGGATAATGAAATGCGAGAACTGCGGTTATGAAATTCCACAGGGGAAAGTATTCTGTCCGGTATGCGGGTATGAAGTCCGGCTTGTGCCGGATTTCACGACTGTCAGCATGGAACGCCAGCAGCTCCTGAAGGAACAGGCTGAGCTGGAGCGGAGGATGCGGCGGAAAGCAGAGGCGGAAGCCAGGCGCAACAGAGTCCGGCCGGCTGCTGCCGCCGCCGGGCTGTCGCTGATCATCCTGATCGCTTCCGGTCTTGCCTTTTTAATGATCTTTTATATCCGCCAGCATGCCTATATGAATTTCGGATATCAGAAAACGCATGCCGAAAAAGAATTCAGAAACGAGAACTATCCGCTTGCCCTGACCTTCTGCGACCAGGCGCTGGCCATAAGGCCGGACTCTGCGGAGTGCGGGGTTTTCAAGGCAAAAATCCTCATGAAAATGGACAACGCCTTCGGGGCGGAGAGTGTTCTCCGCGGTGTTTTTGAGGCAAACCCCTCTTCGCTGGAAGCCTGTGAGGAGCTCCTGAGCCTGCTGCTTTCCAGAGAGGACTATGACGGCGTCGCGGAGATCGTCAGGGCGACCGACTTTCAGAACATCAAGGCGGCTTACGGCAAATATCTTTCTGATCCTCCTACATTTTCCCTGGTGAGCGGCAATACATACAGCAAGGGGACCAGACTGAAGATCTACTGCAAATCCGGCACCATCTATTACACGGTTGACGGTACGACACCGAATGCATCAAGCAGCCTTTACAAAGAGCCCATTAAACTGAAGCCGGGGATCAGCCGGGTAAATGCGGTCTGCATCAACCAGTACGGTGTCAAGAGCAAAGTTGTAAAAGCTATTTATACGGTTGAATGACACCGGAAGGGAAACACGATGACGATCCGGATCATCTGTGTCGGAAAAATCAAAGAATCATTTTTCAGGGAAGGCGTCTCAGAGTATGTGAAACGGCTCGGCCGGTATGCGAAAATCGTCATCACCGAAGTTCCTGACGAAAAGACGCCGGACGGCGCATCGACCGTCGAGACAGAGAAAATCCTCGCGAAAGAGGGAAGCCGCATCCTGGCGAAGATACGCGACACTGATTATGTCATAGCGCTGGCCATAGAGGGGCGGTCCTTCTCTTCTGAAGCATTTGCCGCTCGGCTGTCAGAGCTCATGAAGAGCGGAAAAAGCGATTTTGTCTTCGTCATCGGAGGCTCGCTGGGGCTTTCCCGTGATGTTCTGCGGAGAGCTTCCGAGTGCCTCAGCTTTTCCGCGTTTACATTCCCGCATCAGCTGATGCGGGTCATTCTGTGTGAGCAGATTTACCGCGCCATGAGAATCATAAACGGAGAACCCTATCACAAATAACGACATGGATTTTCTCCCTGTATCATGATACAATGACAGAAATTATGAAAGAAAATCAAGAGGTTGGAAACCGTATGCCCGGAACAGTCGAAAGAGAGTTTGAACTGCCCGCCGAACACGCGAGAAACATCTTCGGCCAGTTCGATGCTCACCTGAGAGAGGTTGAGAACCGGCTCCATGTATCCGTCATACAGAGAAACGGGTATGTGAAAATTGTCGGAGATCCGCCTTCCGTAAACAGGGCGGTCAGTCTCCTCGGGATGCTCCGCACGCTCTCGGAGCGGGGCAAGCCCATCACCGAACAGACCATTACCTATAC
>CACZTA010000122.1 GCA_902783935.1 uncultured Lachnospiraceae bacterium
CAGCATGTATGGACGCGCATCCTGAGCGTCTACGGCCCGAATGACGGGGAGAAGACGCTTGTCACTTCACTGATCCGCTCACTGCTTGCCGGAGAGACGCCGCACTGCACGAAAGGGGAGCAGGTCTGGGACCTTCTCTACTGCCGGGATGCGGCGAAGGCACTTATGCTTGCGGCGGGAAACGGGCGCGACGGACGCACTTATCTGATCGCCTCCGGAGAGGAGCGGACGCTGAGGGACCAGATCTGTGAGATCAGGGATGCAGTTGCGCCCGGGGCGCGGATCGGTTTTGGCGACATTCCTTATGCGCCGAGACAGGTCATGCATCTTACTGCGGATATTTCCGTGACGGAGGATGAACTTTGCTGGGAGCCGGAAACGACGCTCACGGAAGGCGCCCGGGAGACAGCGCGCGCCATGATGAATTCATAATCTAATCTATGAAACAGACTCATTTTATAAAGATAAGGGGAGCCGGCGAGAATAATCTGAAGCATCTGGATCTCGATATCCCGAGGGAACAGCTTGTCGTTTTTACGGGGCTTTCCGGTTCGGGGAAAAGTTCCCTTGCATTTGATACAATCTATGCGGAAGGGCAGCGTCGGTATATGGAGTCGCTGTCCTCTTACGCACGCCAGTTTCTGGGGCAGATGGAGAAGCCGGAAGTCGAGAGCATAGAAGGTCTCCCGCCGGCGATTTCGATCGACCAGAAAACCACAAACAGGAACCCCCGGTCGACGGTCGGAACCGTGACGGAGATTTATGATTACCTGCGCCTTCTCTATGCCAGGATCGGTGTCCCGCACTGCCCGAACTGCGGCAGGGAGATCTACCGTCAGACGGTCGACCAGATGACGGACCGGATTATGGCCCTGCCGGAGCGGACGAGGATCATGCTGCTCGCGCCGGTGGTGAGGGGTCGGAAGGGCCGTCATGAAAAGATTTTCGACCAGGCGAGAAAGAGCGGCTATGTGCGTGTAATTGCGGACGGGATCCAGTATGAACTGTCCGAGGAGATCGCGCTCGACAAAAATGTCAAGCATGATATCAGTATTATCGTGGACCGCCTGGTTGTGAAGCCCGGCATTGAAAAAAGACTGACGGATTCTGTCGAGACGGTGCTTGACCTCTCGAACGGCCTGCTGACCGTCGATACGATGGACGGGAACACCATCACCTTCAGCTCGAGTTTTGCCTGTCCCGACTGCGGGATCAGCATCGAGGAAATTGAACCGAGGAGCTTCTCCTTTAATAATCCTTTCGGGGCCTGTCCGGAATGTACGGGTCTCGGCTATAAGATGGAGTTTGATCCGGAGCTGATGATTCCGGATGAAAGCCTGTCCCTGAACGAAGGCTGCATCGTCGTGCCGGGCTGGCAGTCATCTGCTGCCGCCGGGAGTTTCAGCCATTCACTGCTGGAAGCGATGGCTGAAGAATACGGCTTCAGCCTGGATACGCCTTTCGGGGAGCTTGATCCTGCGGTCAGGGCGCTGCTGCTCCGGGGGAAGAACAGCCGGGAAGTGAAAGTGCATTATAAAGGACAGCGCGGAGAGGGTGTCTATGATGTCGCTTTTGAAGGCCTTGTCCGGAATGTGGAGCGCCGTTACCGGGAGACTTTTTCCGAGGCGAGCAAGGCGGAGTATGAAAAGTTCATGCGCATCACGCCCTGTCCGGCGTGCGGGGGAGAGCGCCTGAAAGCCTCCTCGCGCGCGGTAACCGTGGGGGATAAAAACATCATCCGGACGACAGAGCTTTCTGTCACGGAACTTCTGGCTTATCTGGAAGAACTGGACATCACGGATCATCAGAGAGCTGTCGGAAGACAGATCCTGAAGGAGATCTGCGCAAGAGTCCGTTTCCTGAGGGATGTCGGGCTCGATTACCTGTCGCTCTCGAGAGCGACAGCCACCCTGTCGGGCGGAGAAGCCCAGCGCATCCGGCTGGCGACGCAGATCGGGTCGGGCCTCGTCGGCGTGGCTTACATTCTCGATGAGCCGAGCATCGGGCTCCATCAGAGAGATAATGACAAGCTCCTCACGACCCTCAGGAACCTGCGGGATCTCGGGAATTCACTGATTGTCGTGGAGCATGACGAGGATACGATCCGCGCTGCGGACTATGTCGTCGATATCGGCCCGGGTGCGGGGGAACACGGCGGCATGCTTGTCGCAGCCGGAACCGCGGAGGATATCATGGCCTGCCCGGAGTCCCTCACGGGACAGTACCTGAGCGGCAGACGGTCGATACCCGTCCCGGAGGTGCGGCGGACGGCGTCCGGGTGGCTCGGGATCAGGGGCGCGGAAGTCCATAACCTGAAGTCGGTCGATGTCGACATTCCGCTTGGGGTATTCACCTGTGTGACCGGCGTGTCGGGGTCCGGAAAGAGCTCCCTGATCAATGAAATCCTGTACAAGCGTCTTGCGCGGGACCTGAACCGCGCACTGGAGAGGCCCGGGAAGCACCGGGAGATCACCGGGATCCGCCAGCTGGACAAAGTCATCAATATCGACCAGAGCCCGATCGGCCGCACGCCGCGCTCGAATCCCGCGACCTACACGGGCGTCTTTGACATGATCCGCGACCTCTTTGCGGAGACGACCGATGCAAAGATGCGAGGGTACCGGAAAGGACGGTTTTCATTTAATGTGAAAGGCGGGCGCTGCGAGGCCTGCCAGGGAGACGGGATCCTGAAGATCGAGATGCATTTCCTTCCGGATGTCTATGTGCCCTGCGAAGTCTGCCACGGGAAGCGCTATAACAGGGAGACGCTGGAGGTCCAGTACAAAGGAAAGAACATCTATGACGTCCTCAACATGACGGTGGAGGAGGCGCTGGCATTTTTCGACAGGGTGCCGCGGATCCGGAACAAGCTGCAGACGCTTTATGACGTCGGGCTCGGCTACATCCGCCTCGGCCAGCCGTCCACCCAGCTTTCCGGCGGGGAAGCGCAGCGGATCAAGCTGGCATCCGAACTGTCCAGGAGGGCGACGGGAAGGACGATCTATATCCTCGATGAACCGACGACAGGACTGCATTTTGAAGATGTCCGCAGGCTGATTGAGATTATTATCCGGCTGAGGGACCAGGGCAATACAGTCGTCGTGATCGAACACAACCTTGATGTGATCAAAACGGCGGATTACCTGATTGACATGGGGCCGGAGGGCGGCGACGCGGGCGGCACGGTCATCGCGAAGGGGACGCCGGAAGAAGTGGCGGAGAATCCGGACTCCTATACGGGTTTTTATGTGAAGAAGTATCTTAACCGCTTCAGAACGGAGCATTAAAGAAGGGGAGCTGCAATGGCATTTACAGATATCGGAATTGATATGGGGACCTCGGACATCGTCATCTGGCACAGGGGCAAGGGCGTGATTATACACGAGCCTTCGATCGTCGCGTTTGACAAAGAGAGAGACCGGATCGTGGCATTCGGAGAGGAGGCCCGCCAGCTGGTGGACCGGAACCAGGCGAACGTTGTTGCCATAAGGCCGTTTAAAGCGGGCAGCATCTCGGACTACCAGGTGACGGAAAAAATGCTCCGCTATTATATCCAGGCGGCGATCGGCCGGCACATGATCCGGAAACCGTACATAAGTCTCTGTATCCCGAGCGGTGTCACGGCTGTTGAAAAGAGAGCCGTGGAAGAGGCGACTTATCAGGCGGGAGCCCGGGATGTCGTGATCGTGGAGGAGACGGTGGCGGCGGCGATCGGCGCCGGCATTGATATCACAAAACCGGTTGGAAACCTGGTAGTGGACATCGGCGGAGGCACGACGGATATCGCGGTGATCTCCCTGGGCTCACCGGTTATAAAGACGTCCCTGAAGTCAGCGGGTTCCCAGATGAATGAACAGATCATCCGTGCGATCCGCAGGGATCACAACCTGTTTATGAATAATGCGCAGGTGGAGGATATCAAGATCCGTGTCGGGACTGCCTTCAAGCGGCCGAAGACGGAGACGATGCAGGTGAGCGGCCGCAATGTGCTGACCGGCCTGACGAAGACCGTGACGGTGACGTCCGAGGAGATCCGGGAAGCGATTCAGGAAACGACGTCGAAAATAGCGGATGCCGTCCACGGCGTTCTCGAGAAGACGCCTCCGGAGCTGGCTGCCGACATCACGACACGCGGGATCGTGCTGACGGGCGGCGGCGCACTGCTGGACGGGCTGACGGAGCTTCTGGAGGAGCGCACGGGCATTAACACGATGGTTGCAGAGAATCCTTCCGAGTGTGTGGCGATCGGGACCGGTCTGTACTGCGAACTGATGGATACGCTCGGACGCATGGAGTATTGATGGAAGAACGGATTTCCGGGGTGATTGCCCATGTGGTCTACCAGAATGAGGAGAACGGGTACACGGTCTTTTCGCTGTCTTCGGAAGACGATGAAAC
>CACZTA010000123.1 GCA_902783935.1 uncultured Lachnospiraceae bacterium
AAGCGGAAGGAGGCGCCCCCGTCCGCGATAATATCCACGTCGCGAAGCAGCGCTTCGATTTCATTTTTCCTGCCGACGGCGATATAGGGCAGGCCGATCCGCGGCACGACGCCGCCTTTCAGGGAGTTCAGGATCGTCTGCGCGATCCTCTTCGGCACTTTTTTCTGTCGTTCCTGCATCAGCAGTCACCTCCGAGTAATTCTTCCAGATCTTCTGTATAGTCTTCCACGAGGGAGAGTTCGTCCCCTTCACATTCGACAATGCTGTCGCCGATCATTTCCATCATGGCTTCATTGATTTCGTCCGCGATGACGGAGGGCATCAGGTGATGCTCCCGGATGACTGCCGACGCCGTCCCGCCTGCAAGAAGCGTGCGGAGAATCAGGCACTGCAGGCCGGTGAGCGGTAAGGGCTCCGCCGGGCTGAAATCTTCCGGGGCTGCGGGTCGGGAATCCGTCCATTCGGGCTCCGCCGGGACGGAATCTGCGGGGATGGCTTCCGTGACCGGCCCGGCCTGCTCCGGAACCTTCTCCGGGAGTTCTTCTTCTGCCGTTTCTTCCGCAGTCAGGAGCCGGTCCCGGGTCATAAGGGCATCCTCCCTGATCCTGTCGAGACCGGAGAGGCTGATCGTAATGTCCGGGACAGCCGCCCGCGCGGCGGCGATCCTGTCCGCTTCCGCGGCGGCGTCTGCGAAGGGCGAGGCCCAGGCATCATCTTCTTTTTCGCGCAGATAGCGGCCGGTCTTCAGGTACCTGCGGAGCTTCCTGTCGGTCTCGCGCACAAAGGAGCGGAAAAGCGCTTTGTCGAAGAACAGGGGATCATACCGCCCTTCTGTCCAGACGCCTCCGCGGCGCCGGTAAATCCGGCAGGGATTCAGGATGTAGTCGGTGTCTTCCGCATCCTCCTTATGTCCGGTATAAACGGCATTTGCGAGCGGATGCCAGGGGAAGAAGCGAAGCTCCCCGAAACAGGCGGTAAAGAGGTCCTGTCCGCGGACACGGCATCCGGCGGCTGCCAGGCGCCAGGCTTCGGCGAACAGATGCATTCCCCGCGCTTCATCAGCCAGGAGGACAGGCGAGGCTGCGGTTTTTTCTCCCGCGAACGTGCAGAGGGCGCTGAATATTTCCCGGTCCGTTTGTGCAGCCGGATCTTTCAGCACGAGCAGGGCTTCGTCCTGCGGGGCAGAGAGCGGTGTGACATACCTGAGGGCTGTCTCCGGGGCAATGCCGCGGATCACCGCATAGTCGAGCATCCAGCGCCGCAGGTTCTGCCGGATGGACGGATTGCCGTATCCCGCGTCGAGATAGTCCGTTTCGATTTTTTTCATTGCGGCCAGGCAGTTTTCCTCCGAGGCCGTGCCGATCCCGTTTAACAGCTCATAGAGGTACAGATATACATATGCAGAGGCTGCGGGAGCGTACTCGCCGCGCCGGACGCGGGTGCGCCAGGTGAAGTAGCCGCGGAGCTGCAGAATGCTGAGGTCATGGTAGGTAGGGAAAAGAAGATGAAAATCTTCATCCCAGGGGGCGTCGTCTTCAAAATCTTCCATGAAGCGGGCCTGGCGGTAAAAGTTGCGGCATTTCTGCGCGAAGGAGCCGGACCCGTACCGGTAGAGGCTCATCATCTCCCGGATTTTTCCGGGAAACGGATCCGGGATCCGGGAACTGCGGGCGGCGCGCGGGGGCAGATCCGTGCCGCCGAAGGTTACTTCCGCGGGCTCCGGTGCAGGAATAACCTGCAGCGGCGGTCGGTTCTCCGCCGGTGATTCAGGGCCGGACGGATGACGCTGCGCCGGGGAGACATGGCCTGACGGCCGCCGCGGCCGCTGCGGCGGGACGGGCAGTTCAGTGCCGCGGAAGACGGCGCCGGACCGCTCCAGATCCTCCAGCATGATCGTGTATCCGCGCTGCTCACCCGAGTGAACGGCCCGGTCAAAGAGGCGGAAGACGGTCTCCGGGTCTGTGTCTTCTCCGAAGCGGATGCCGACCCATTTCTGCCCGTGCATGCGGAAGGGGGCGGAGAGAAACGGGACGGACAGCTCCGCAAGGCTCTGCCGGCCGCATTTCAGGTCGCAGACTTCGCTGCCGGAACCGGACGCGGCATCAAAACGGCGCATGAGGAGGGCGACCCATTTGTCCGTGACCGGGTCGCGCAGCACGGAAAAGCCGGGAAAATCCGGCCAGAGGTATTCTTCCCGGATATGGAATTTTTCCTCGGCATAGGCCGCCAGTTCGGAAAGTTTCACGTGCTGTCTCCTCTGTCAGTGTCTTTTCAGGAACGTCCAGCGCTCCTTAAATATATGCCTGTTCATTATAACCTGACTCGAAAGACGGCTCAAGACTGCTAAAACAGTGGAAAAGTAAAAACAAGATGCCGTATAATAACAGGTAATGACAGAAACTTAAAGAGGAGTAAATATATGAGCGACGGAATGCTGGAGAACCGCAGGGAAATTGACGGAGAGAACCGCAGGAGGCAGATCCTGATCGCGGATGATGAGCTGGTCAACCGGGAGCTTCTGAGGGCTGTCCTGGAGGACGGGTATGATCTCCTGTTCGCGGAGGACGGCGCGAAGACGCTGGAAATGATCAGGCAGTACAGGGAAACCCTTTCCCTGGTCCTTCTGGATATTCTCATGCCGGTCATGTCCGGATTTGATGTGCTGAAGGCGGTCAGAGAAGACAAGGCACTTTCCAGGATCCCTGTCATTGTGCTGACAGCGGAAAAAAGTACGGAGATAGAGAGCCTGAAGCTCGGCGCGATCGACTTCATCCCGAAACCGTATCCGGATGCGGGCGTCATCCGGGCCCGCGTCGTCCGTACCATTGAGCTGTCGGAAGACAGGGATATTATCCAGTCGACAGAGAGAGATGCGCTGACCGGCCTTTATAACAAGGAATATTTTTACCGGTACGCGGAGCAGATTGACCAGCGCAAGAAAGAGACGGTGATGGATGCCGTTGTGGTGGATGTCAATCATTTCAGGATGATCAATGAGCGGTACGGAAAAGCCTACGGTGACGAGGTGCTCCGGCGCATCAGTGAGGTCCTGAAAGAGTTCGGCGGAATTGCCTGCCGCAGAGAAGCCGATACGTTCCTCATTTACTGCCCGCACAGGGAAGACTATCAGGAACTTCTGGACCGCGCTGATACCCTCCTGACTGACAGCGACGCCGCCAGCAGCAGGATCCGCCTGCGGATGGGGGTTTACACCGAAGTCGACAAGAGCATCGACATCGAGCGCCGCTTTGACCGCGCCAAGATGGCGGCGGACACGGTGAAGGGAAAGTTTACGAGGCCGGTTGCATTTTACGATAATAACCTGCATAAACGGGAGCTCTATGCGGAGCAGCTGATTGAAGATTTCCCGACTGCCATCGCGGAGAACCAGTTCAAGGTCTTCTACCAGCCGAAGTTTGATGTCCGCCCGGACACGCCGGTCCTCGCGAGCGCGGAGGCCCTCGTCCGCTGGTTCCATCCGGAGCTCGGCATGGTCAGTCCCGGCGTGTTCATCCCGCTTTTTGAAGAGAACGGCCTGATCCAGAAGCTGGATACTTATGTGTGGAAAGAAACCGCGAGGCAGATCCGGGAGTGGAAGGACCGGTTCCATTATTCGATTCCGGTCTCGGTCAATGTGTCCCGGATCGATATGTATGACCCGAATCTTCCGAACACCCTGCAGGACATTATCGGGGAATATGATCTCTCAGGCAGCGAACTGCTTCTCGAAGTGACGGAATCCGCCTACGCGGAGGATTCGGAGCAGATCGTGAAAATGGTTGAGAGCCTGCGCGACCTCGGTTTCAAGATCGAAATGGATGATTTCGGAACCGGCTACTCATCTCTCAACATGATTTCCAACCTGCCGATCGACGCGCTGAAGCTCGACATGCAGTTTATCCGCGATGCCTTCCGGGAGGGGGGCAATACGCATATGCTGGAGGTCATCATCAGCATCGCAAAATACCTCGGGGTGCCGGTGATTGCGGAAGGCGTTGAGACGGAAGAACAGCTGAGGGCGCTGAAAACGCTCGGCTGCGATATCGTACAGGGCTACTTCTTCTCAAAGCCGGTTCCGGCGCCGGAGTATGAGGCATTCATCCTGCAGCGGAAGGAAGCGGATTTCGCGGAAGCGGAGGGGCTGGAAGCGGAAGGAGGCTTAGAAGATTTTCCGGAAATTGAAGGGGAGGGTTCCCCCGCCGGCGGCGGACAGGAAGCGGCCGATGCCAGGGTGTATGAGCTTCGTGAAAAAAGGGAGCGCCCGCAGCAGAAACATGAAGAGCAGACGCTTTCTTCAGAGGAGCATACCGGCATCCAGCTGAAGACCACGTCGATTTTCTTCGTCATACTGGCACTGGCGGCTGCGGTCGCGCTGCTTATCGCGGACCTCTCCGTCACGAGGGGATGCCAGCGGATGGAGAACGCAAGCGACCGGTACATATCCGCACAGCTCGCGGCTTCAAATATGGAATCCGGGTCCGATTACCTGACGGACCGCGTGCGCTGCTTCGTGGTTACCGGGGAAGTGGAGTATCTCGGGGATTTCTTTGAGGAAGTCAATGTGACGCGGCGCAGGGACAGGGCTGTGGAAGACCTGGAACGTCTGCTGGAGGGGAATGATAAAGAGGCGCTGGAAAACCTCAGCAAAGCGCTGTCTCTCTCGAATGAACTCGTGGATATCGAAAATCTGGCCATGCGCCTGATGCTCGAGACGGGAGATTATGACGTATCCGACATGCCGCAGGAAATCCGGGATATCGAACTGAGCCCGGAGGATCGTGCTCTCTCGCATGGAAAACTGAAAGAGAAGGCCCAGAAGCTTGTGTTTGATAATAATTACATGCACCACAAGGACCGCATCCGCGAGAATGTCGGTCTCTGCACGCAGGCGCTGATCCGCTCCTCCAGCCAGGAGTTTGAACAGGCTTCGGCGCAGCTGGCGCTGCTCGTCAATATCCAGACGGCTTTGACGATCCTGTTCCTCCTGATTGTGCTCGGCATCGTCATAATGATTTCGCAGATGATTCGGAAGCCGCTGACCAACATGGTCAGGCTGATGCAGGAAGGTGAGGAGATCCCGCCGACCGGCATGGAAGAGCTGCGGTTCGTCACGCGGACATATAACCGCATCCTGCGGGAAAACAAGCACGCACGGGAGCGCCTGAGCCACGAGGCCTCTCATGACGCGCTCACCGGTCTCTTCAACAGGGGCGCCTATGACCTCCTGATGGAGAGCGCCGACACGGAGCACATGGCGCTGCTCCTCATCGACGTGGACTATTTCAAGACGGTCAATGATACTTACGGGCATGCAGTCGGCGACCGGGTGCTGAAGAGGGTCGCCGAGATCCTGCGGAACAGTTTCCGTTCCGTCGATATCCTCTGCCGGATCGGCGGGGATGAGTTCGCGGTCGTCATGACCCGAGTCAACAGCTCCATGAGGCAGCTGGTGGTCAACAAAATCGCGCGGGCGAATGAACTTCTGCAGCATCCGAAGGATGACCTGCCGCCGGTTTCCCTGAGCGTGGGCGTTGCTTTCTCGGACAGGGATAATCCGCAGGGCGACATTTTCAAGGATGCCGACACGGCGCTCTACCGGGTTAAGGAAGCAGGGCGGAAAGGCTGCATGGTTTATGAATGATCCGAAAAAGCCGGACCGGACAGAAAACCGCGGATTGCCTGCGAGAGCAGGTCAAGGTGCCGGTCATAGCAGTGCGTGTCGCCCGGAATGATGACAAGCTCCGCGCGGCGGTACATGGCCGCCGCCCGGTACGAGTATTCGACGGGAACGGTCTCGTCCGCGGAGCCGTGGACCAGAAGGACCGGGCCGTCGAAGCGGCTGATGGAATCTTCGGGATGGATGAACTGCGCTGCGCGGAAATACTCGCCGCTCAGAGAATAGCCGTCCGGATGGGTCACTTCGTCCGGAATGTGATCCGGGTCGAACGGGCAGCCGAGAAGGTTGCCCCGGCGCGCTTCTTCGGGGATCATCCACGCCGGTGAGAGCGGGATGATCGCTTTCAGGACATCGCGCTCCATCGCCCCGGCCAGCATCGTGAGAAGGCCGCCCTGTGAGTGGCCGCAGAGCACGATGCCGGATACAAAATCCAGCCCGCGGGCATAGCGGATCACCGTCAGGGCATTGGTGAGCCACCTGAGCAGCGTGTGATCCCGGAATTCCCCGTCGCTTCCGCCGTGCCCGTACATTTCAACGCGCAGAGATGCGTACCCGCAGGCGCGCATGGCTTCCGCTGCAGTGATGATATGCGGTTCCTCCATGTTGCCGGTAAATCCGTGAATGACGATGCCGAGCGGGTACGTCTTTTTTTCTGCTTCGGGGAATTCGAGCTTTGCGTGGAGGCGGAGATTATCTTCCATGATATAAAATTCCCGGTTTTCCATGATTATTTCCTTTCTGCCCGGCCGTAGACCATGTGCGCCGGGGCATCTGCTTCAATATTATTTAATGTAGTGGAATAGTGAGATCGTACTATATTTTTAATTGTGAAGCAATCGTGAACCCGGTGCGCTCAGTATTGACAGATCTGCCCAGGTAGAGTAGAAAATTAAAAGAGAGTTGTTTCGTTAAAGGAGGAGGTACCATTTTGATCAGACATTACGGAAAAACAGCATCCCTTTGTATCCTCGGCGTGACGGCAGCGCTTCTGGCAGCCGCGGGCGTGCAGGCATCAGATTCATCTGTCTCTGCGGCTGAATCGGCGGTGGAAGCAGTCATGAGCGGTGCAGAAGCGGCCATGAGCGGCGCGGAAGCAGTCATGAGTGATGCGGAAGCAGTTGAAGTGCCGCGTCCGGAATACAACGGCGCCGATTATGTGACGCTCGGCGAATATGCCGGGCTTGCCGTGGAAGCCGACCCGGTCACTGTCTCTCCCGAGGAAGTTGAAGACAGGGTCCACTCGGAGATGGAGTACTCCGATGATGCCCAGGACACGCTGACGGAAGGCACGGTCGAAGAAGGCGATGTCGCCAACATCGACTTCACGGGCAAAAAGGACGGGACGCCGTTTGACGGCGGATCTGCCGAGGGATATGATCTGGAGATCGGCTCCGGCACATTTATTCCCGGATTTGAAGAAGGCCTCATCGGTATGGCGATCGGCGAATCGAAAGACATCGATCTTACATTCCCGGAAGATTACGGCAATGCAGACCTGGCCGGACAGGATGTGGTCTTTACCGTGACCGTCAACTCCGTGCGCCGCATGAAAGAGCTCAGTGACGAACTGGCAGACGTGCTTTCCGAAGGCGAGGCGAAGACTGTCGACGATTTCAAAGAGTGGATCGGGAAGAAGATCGAAGAGGAGAAGACTGAGGAGAGAGAGAGCTCCATTAAGCAGCAGCTGCTCTCAATGGCTTCAGGGAATGCTTCTGTCACGGAATATCCGCAGGACCTTCTTGAGTATGTAACCAATGATGTGACGAATTATTTCAAGATGTATGCCTCCATGTACGGCATGGATTTCGGTTCTTTCATTTCCATGGCTGCGGGAACAACCGAAGAAGAATTCCCGGCTTATGCGGAAAATATGGCAAAGCTCAGCATTGATGAGGAATTCTGCGTGGACGGAATCGCCGAGATGGAAAACCTCATTCCGGAAGGCGAAGAACTGGAAAAAGCATATGATGAATTAGCAGCAGAATATGGCTTCGCAAGCGGCAAAGACATGATCGAGCAGAGCGGCGAGGACGCTGTAAAATACAGACTGGCATATAATGCTGTTCTTGATTATCTCTACGATCATGCCGTCATCACGGAGAGACAGCCGGAAGCGGATTCGGATGTGTCCTCTCTGGCAGAGGAGGTCGTCGAGATTGAATCTGTGGCTGAAGAGGCAGCAGCTGAATAATCTTTAACAGACCGTTACAGGCGGGTTCCGGGGTAACCGGACCCGTCTTTTTTTGTGTCCCGGAAGCCGTTTTTTTCCGCTTCAAAAAAATCTCATTTTTCCGCCATGCAACCGGTTATGTAACTGCTGTCCTGTAAAATGCACTTATAAAGAAGCAGTCTGAAAAGAAAACCAT
>CACZTA010000124.1 GCA_902783935.1 uncultured Lachnospiraceae bacterium
GGTCGGCATCATCCGGGAAACCAGGACCAGTTCCAAGGAATTCAGGGAGATGATCGGCGAGATCGCCATGCTGATGTGCTATGAGGCATCCAGAGACCTCAAGCTGAAGGATGTGGATATCGAGACGCCGATCTGCGGGACAACCGTGAAGCGTCTGGTCGGCAAGAAGATGGCCGTCGTGCCGATTCTCCGCGCAGGTCTCGGTATGGTGGAGGGCATCCTGACCATCATCCCGTCCGCGAAGGTCGGACATATCGGACTGTACCGCGATCCCGCGACACTGGAGCCGGTGGAATACTACTGCAAGCTCCCGGCAGATATCCAGAATCGTGACGTATTCGTGACTGATCCCATGCTGGCAACCGGCGGCTCTGCGGCGGCAGCGATTACCATGCTCAAAAACAAAGGCGCAAAGCGGATCCGCTTCATGTGCATCATCGCCGCGCCGGAAGGCATTAAGAGAATGCAGAAAGAGCATCCGGACGTGGACATTTACGCCGCGGCGCTGGACGATCACCTCAATGATCACGGCTACATCGTCCCGGGTCTGGGCGATGCCGGCGACCGTATTTTCGGCACCAAGTAAGAGCATTTGCTCACGATGGGCTGCATGATCCGCCCATCTGATCACAAACCGTATCACGGTAACCGGGCAGAGAATGATACACGGTTTCTGTCCGACACCAGAACATGGCCGGACTGCCCCGACGCCCGCTTCTGCTCCTGCGAGGGAGAGGGGCTCTGCGCGGCAGTCCGTCCTGATTTATGCGAGGATTGAAAAATGACCGGGAAGAGACAGGATTACATTACGTGGGATGAGTATTTCATGGCAGTCGCCAAGCTGGCAGCGCAGCGTTCCAAGGACCCCAACTCGCAGGTCGGCTGCTGCATCGTCAGCCAGGACAACAAAATCCTTTCCATGGGTTACAACGGATTCCCGCGCGGCTGTTCGGACGACGAATTCCCCTGGGACCGGGAGGAGAGCGATCCCCTGAAAACCAAATATATTTATGTCACCCACAGTGAGCTGAACGCCATTCTCAATTACAGAGGCGGGTCTCTGGAGGGATCGAAACTGTATGTTTCCCTCTTCCCGTGCAACGAATGCGCCAAGGCGATTATCCAGGCCGGCATCCGGACGGTCATCTATGACTGTGACAAATATGACAAAACGCCGAGCGTCATCGCTTCGAAAATGATGTTCCAGGCGGCCGGCGTCGAGTTTCGGAAATATGAACCTTCCAACAGGACACTGACGATTGATGTCTGACGGCAGGCGTTCAGCTGCCGGACGATCAGAGCGGGGACGCATGAAACGCTGCAGGCAGGGTATATGCAGGAAAAGACAGTCCTGCACTGCAGCCGGAAAGGGGAAAGAATGGCAGAAACAGGAAAACGGATGCCCTTTGAAGCGCTTGCGGAGCAGGCTCTTGCCATGCGGCGTTTCTCCTATATTCCTTATTCCCGGTTCAGCGTCGGGGCGGCGCTGCTCGGGGAAGACGGTAAGATCTATACCGGCTGCAACGTGGAAAACGCGGCTTACGGTCCGTCCAACTGTGCTGAACGCACAGCGGTTTTCAAGGCTGTCAGCGAGGGCTGCCGAAGATTTCAGGCCATTGCGGTGGCGGGCGGTCCCGCAGACGCGGATCCGGATAAGGGACTGCCGGAATGTCCGCCCTGCGGCGTCTGCCGGCAGGTGCTCCGGGAATTCTGCGCAGATGATTTCCCGGTGATCCTGGTGCGGTCGGCACAGGATTGGCGCGTAATGACACTCGGGGAGCTGCTCCCCGCGTCGTTCGGGCCGGAGCATGTGAAGACAGATCCGGAATAAAAGCCGGTGCAGGGGAAGCGCAGCCGGTATACAAAACAGATTACAGGAAACGATGCGGTGCGGGGAGACTTGCGCAGCCGGCATACAAAACAGATACAACGGACAGTACACAGAAGAAACTGCCGCGTCAGCAGCATCAGATGCATATCCTGCCGGGGATGTACCGGCGCATCGGCTGCCGAAAGCGGCAGTTTTTTTATGTGCTCCATGCCGGATCATGAATAATCTGTAAATTTTCGGAGAGGGGATTGCAAA
>CACZTA010000125.1 GCA_902783935.1 uncultured Lachnospiraceae bacterium
CAGGAAGGAGAACTGTGAAGTGATCGAGGATTCCGGAAGAGGGTACCGGCAGGTTGTCGCCTCCCCGAAGCCGGTTTCCATCGTGGAACTCGGGACGATCAAATCCCTGATCGATACGGATCACATCGTGATCGCGTGCGGGGGAGGCGGCATTCCCGTCTTCAGGACGAACGGCCATCACCTGAAGGGTGCCGCGGCCGTCATTGATAAAGACTTTGCAGCGGCAAAACTGGCGGAGCAGCTGGATGCGGACCTGCTGATCATCCTTACAGCCGTGGAAAAGGTCGCCATTCATTTCGGAAAGCCGGACCAGCAGTGGCTAAAGGACCTGTCGCCGGATGAGGTGCGGAAGTACATCGCCGACGGTGAGTTTGCACCGGGTTCCATGCTTCCGAAGGTTGAGGCGGCGCTTGACTTTGCCCTGTCGAAGCCGGGCCGCAAATCGCTGATCACCCTTCTCGAAAAAGCGAAGGACGGCATCGAAGGAAAAACTGGAACAACGATACACGGATGATGTATGATAAAACCGGAACCGGAACTTATGCTGAGGCGGAGGTGACCGCATGAAAATCATAAAAAACGGAATTCTCATCACTCCGGAAGGAGAAAAGAGAGCAGACCTGGCCATAAAAGACAGCATTATTGCTGAAATCGGAGACATCAGTCCGGCGGACGGAGATGAAGTGTACGATGCAGGCGGCTGCTATGTGTATCCGGGCTTTATCGACGGACATACCCATCTGGACCTGGAGGTCGCCGGAACCGTGACGGCGGATGATTTCGAGAGCGGGACGAGAGCGGCTGCTGCGGGCGGCACGACCTGCGTGGTGGATTTTGCGACGCAGTACAAGGGAGATACCATCCTCAATGCGCTTGAGACATGGAAGAAAAAAGCTGAGGGAAAGTCCCACTGCAACGTCGCATTCCACATGGCGGTCTGTGACTGGAATGAAAAGACAAAAGCGGACCTGCCGGCCCTGCGCGAGGCGGGCGTTACGTCCTTCAAGGTCTATATGGCTTATGATACGGCCCTCACGGACAATGAAATTCTGGAGGTGCTGGAGGCGCTCAGACCGTTCGGCGGAATTCTGGGATGCCACTGTGAAAACGGCGCGCTTGTGACGGAACTCCAGAAAGCGCAGCTCGCTGAAGGGCATACGGAACCGCGCTGGCATCCCCTGAGCCGGCCGGCGGAGGTCGAAGCGGAAGCCGTCAACCGGTTCTGTTACCTCGGTGCCCTGGCCGGTATGCCGGTGAATATCGTGCATCTGTCGACAAAGCTCGGACTGGAAGAGATCCGCGCTGCGAGAAAACGGGGACAGACCGTCTACGTCGAATCCTGCCCGCAGTATATGCTGCTGGACGACAGTAATTATTCGCGGCCCGGTTTTGAGGGCGCCAAGTATGTGTGCAGTCCGCCGCTTCGCAGTAAGGAAGATATCCGGGCGCTGAAAGAAGCGGTTCTTGCCGGGGAAATCGATACGATCGCAACAGATCACTGCAGCTTCAGCTATGCAGGGCAGAAAATCGCCGGGAAGGACGATTTTACGAAGATTCCGAACGGGGCGCCCGGTATTGAACACAGGCCTGCGGTCATGATGAAGATCTTCGGAGATTCGCTGAAGCCGGCGGACTACTGCCGCCTGATGAGCGAAAACCCGGCCAGGATCTTCGGCATGTATCCGAAGAAAGGTGCGCTCCTCACCGGATCCGATGCGGATATCACAGTCTGGGACCCGGCGGATGTGTGGACGGTCAGGGCTGCAGAAATGCAGCAGAATGTGGACTATACGCCTTTTGAGGGGATGGAGATGCCGGGGCGCGCAAAGTATGTGTTTGTTAACGGCATACTGGCGGCTGAATGCGGCCGGCCGACCGGTGCGACGGCAGGAAGATATGTGTGCAGGTGAACGAAATGGCCCGCGGACCGCAAAGGTGTTGCGGTCCGTGAAATAAGATGGTAAGATTTACTTATCAGAGGGGGGGAGACGGTTGTCGCCCTCTCCGTTTTTATCCTGCTTTCTATAGGAGACTAATTGAAAAAGGAGGTTTTGAATGGATCAGTTAATAAGCATTCTTGAAGGCATCAGGGCGGATGTCGATTACTCGATGGAAACGGAACTGATTGATGACGGCATTCTGAATTCACTGGATATTACAAACCTTGTTCTCGAACTGAATGAAGCCTATGATATTGAAATCGGGATGGAAGAAATGATCCCGGAGAATTTTAATTCTGCCGAAGCGATCTTTGACCTGGTAACCAGGATGCAGAACGAATGAAAAGGAGAACAGAGATGGATATTAAGGAAATGCTTTCTCATGTTGACCACACACTGCTGAAGACAACCGCTGTCTGGGAGGATATCCGGCAGATCTGTGATGATGCCGTGAAATACGGAACGGCTTCTGTCTGCATTCCGGCTTCCTATGTACAGAGAGCAAAAGAATATGTGGGCGACCGCATGAAAGTCTGCACCGTGATCGGATTCCCGAACGGCTATGATACGACTGCGGCAAAGGTTTTTATGGCGAAGGACGCGATTGCGGGCGGTGCTGACGAGATCGACATGGTCATCAATCTCGGATGGATCAAGGACGGCCTTTATGATGAGCAGGAAAAAGAGATCCGCGCCATCAAAGAAGCGTGCGGAGACCATATTCTTAAGGTGATCGTCGAGACCTGCTGCCTGACAGAAGAAGAGAAGATCAGGATGTGTGAGGTCGTGACAGCTGCCGGAGCCGATTATATTAAGACATCGACCGGTTTCAGCACCGGCGGAGCCACGCCCGCAGATGTGAAGCTGTTCAGTGAGCACGTCGGACCGGGTGTAAAGATCAAGGCAGCCGGCGGTATCAGTTCTCTCGAGGATGCAGACGAATTCCTGAAGCTCGGGGCCGACCGTCTCGGGACGAGCCGGATCGTAAAGCTTGTGCAGGGCATGGAAGCAGACGGGTATTAATGATTATAAAAAGGGCGTGTGAAAAAACGGAAGTTTTTTCACACGCCCTTTTTACTTTAGGGAAAGCGTGGTCATTTCAGTTGAAAAAGAGCATAA
>CACZTA010000126.1 GCA_902783935.1 uncultured Lachnospiraceae bacterium
GGATCGCAGAGATCCCTTTATTCATGGCTTTTCCAGCCTCTTATTATGTGTTTCCTGTCAGCAAAACTACGGTCTCGACGTGGCTCGTCCACGGAAACATATCAACTGCCTCGGCTTTTTCCATATGATACCCATTACGGGTCAGATACTTCAAATCCCTGGCAAGTGTCTCCGGATTGCACGAAATATAGACGACTTTTTCCGGCCTGACTGCTGTCGCCGCAGAAAGAAACCCTTCATCAGAACCGCTTCTGGGCGGATCCATTATGATAACGTCCGCATGCCCTTTCCCAGCCGCTGTCTTTATCAGGAATTCGGAAGCATCTTCACAGATGACCTCAACGTTTTTTGCCTGATTCAGCTTCACATTGGCAGATGCATCCTTTACAGCCTGCCGGTTTGACTCCACTCCGATGACCCGGGCAGCCTTGTCTGATACTGCGAGACCGATCGTTCCGATTCCGCAATACGCGTCAATTACCGTCTCTTTTCCGGACAGTTCTGCGTAACGAATCGCCGTTTTATACAGATACTCCGTCTGAACCGGATTGACCTGATAAAACGAACCGGCGGAAATCCGGAATCGTTTTCCGCAGAGAACATCTTCAATGTAACCTCTGCCATAAGCGACGGATTCCCGCTCTCCCAGGATCATGGATGTCCTGCGGTTGTTGACATTAATAACAATTGTCGTAATTTCCGGATGCGCCTTCACAAGCGCCCCGATAAAGTGCTTCTTTCCGGGCAGCACAGAGTTTGTCAGGACAAGTACCACAAGCATTTCGCCTGTTGCGCGGGCGGTCCTGACAAGAATGTGCCGCAGCAGCCCGACACCGCTGTCTTCATTATAGCTGCGGATCCGGAAGGAAGCGGCAAGCGCAAGAATATCCTTAATTACTTCCTGCGCCCGCCGGTCCTCAATCAGACATGTTTTCACCGGTACAATGCGGTGTGTTCCGGCAGCGTAAATGCCGGAAACATGCTGCTCCCGTTTTCCGATTCTTTCATAAGAGCAGACGCGGTGCACTTTATTCCGGTAATACAGCGGATCATCCATTCCGTGAATACCGGAAAGACGCCCGAACGGCTTCAGAAGCCGCTCCACATCCTTCCGTTTCCTCTCCAGCGTCCGCTCATAGGCTTCTCCGGTAAAGGAACATCCCCCGCACTTTTTTGAATACGGGCAACCCGCTGTTTTTTCCGTGTTGTCTGTCTTCCTCATTCGATTTATTCTGCCGTCTCGATCAGATCCAGCATATGTTCTTCGTTCATTTTCCTGCACATTCCGATAAACGTATCAAGCGGAATCCCGTGGAGCTGCTTATTTCCCCTGATATTAATGGAAATCGTGCGCTCATCGCGCTCCCTGTCGCCGAGAACGATTGTATACGGAATCTTGTAGTTCTTGCAGGTCTTGATCTTTTCCTTCATGTTGCGGTCACTGTAATCAACATCGAAGCGGATGCCGTTCTTTCTCATCAGTGCGCAGACTTCCCGTGCGTACTCGTTATGCTCCGTGCGGATCGGCACGACGCCGACCTGGACAGGGCTCAGCCAGAACGGGAATGATCCCTTGAAGTTCTCGATCAGGATGCCGATAAACCGCTCCATTGATCCGAAAATTGCGCGGTGCACCATCACCGGCCGCTTAAACTGGCCGTCGCGGTCTACATATTTCATGTCGAAATTAAGAGGAAGCTGGAAATCGAGCTGGATCGTTCCCATCTGCCACTCGCGGCCGAGACAGTCCCTCATCTGCAGGTCGATCTTCGGCCCGTAGAAAGCGCCGTCGCCTTCATTAATCTCGTAATTTCCTTCTCCGTATACTTTGTCCAGTATTTTCTTCAGGGACGCTTCCGCCTGATCCCACAGGGCGACATCCCCCATGAAATCCTCCGGTCTCGTCGACAGCTCCGCGCGGTATGTCAGACCGAGGGTCCCGTAGATTTCATCCGCAATACTCATGATATCATGGATTTCTTCCTCGATCTGGTCCTCCGTGATCAGGTTGTGAGCGTCATCCTGGCGGAACAGCTGTACACGGAACAGGCCGTTCAGCTCACCTGATTTTTCTTTTCTGTGAATGACATCAACCGTGTTCAGGCGGACCGGCAGATCTTTATAACTGTGCTGCTCCCTCTGATAGACCTTCACGGCATTCGGGCAGTTCATCGGTTTGACAGCCCAGTAATCCTCTCCGTCTTCCTGGATGCAGAACATATTCTGTCTGTAATGTCCCCAGTGGCCGGATGTCTCCCAGATCTCCTTGTTGTTAATTACGGGCGCCGAAATCTCCGTATAACCATGGAGTTCGTGCACACTGCGCCAGTAGTCAAGCAGGGCATTGAAAAGCTTCCAGCCTCTCGGCAGCCAGTATGGCATGCCGGGCGCAGTCGGATCAAACATGAAGAGATCAAGCTGCGGGCCGAGCTTCTTGTGGTCGCGTTCCATCGCCTCTTTGACGAGATCAAGGTGCGCCTTCAGCTCCTGTTTGCCCGGAAATGCGTAGACATAAATACGCTGCAGCTGGTCATTCTTCTCATCCCCTCTCCAGTAAGAACCGGAAACGGATTTAACCTTGAAAGCCGTGCCCAGAAGCTCTGCGGAATTGTCAATATGCGGACCGCGGCAGAGATCCGTAAAGTCGTCTCCCGTGTCATAGATCGTAATCTTTTCATCTTCCGGGAGATCAAGGATCAGCTCCGTCTTGTATTTCTGGTTCTTAAAGAGATCAAGAGCTTCCTCTTTCGACACTTCCCTGCGCGTCCAGGCTTCTTTTCTCTTCAGGATCTCACGCATCTTGTCTTCGATGGTCTTGAAGTCATCCTTATTCAGGGTTCTCGGGAGCGTGAAGTCATAATACAGCCCGTCTGCGATCTGCGGGCCGATCGCATACTGTACGTTTTCCTTTCCGAACATCTCCACGACTGCCTTGGCGAGAATATGCGCCAGCGAGTGGCGGTACACCTGTAAAAACTCTTCGCGTTCCATTATCATTCCTCTCTTTCGGTTCCTGTGATTTCCTGACTGAAAATTCTAAACAATAGCCATGCGCTTGTCAAGTCCGCCGCCTGTTCTTCCCGTTCTCCTTCCCCCGGAAAGAAGGCCTGCGGGGAGGAATCAGACACCCCTTTCCGAATCCGATCAGGTCCTCCCTGTGTTCCCGCAGAAGCGCCTCTTTGACAAGGTCATAATTCTCCGGTTTCCTGAACTGGATCAGGGCGCGCTGCATCGCCTTTTCATGCGGATCAGACGCGACATAGACAGGTTTCATGGTAAGCGGGTCAAGCCCGGTATAATACATGCAGGTTGAGACCGTTCCCGGCGTCGGGTAAAAGTCCTGTACCTGCTCCGGGCTCAGGCGGGCGGCACAAAGGTATTCCGCCAGGGCAACCGCATCGCGCAGCGTGCTGCCGGGATGTGATGAGATCAGGTACGGAACCGCGTACTGCTCCATCCCGAGACTGGCATTCACCTTTTCAAATGCCCGCACAAACTGATTATAAACCCGGATATCCGGTTTCCCCATCAGCTTCAGGACCTCCGGCGAGACATGCTCCGGCGCAGTCCGCAGCTGGCCGCTCACATGATATCTGCACAGCTCCCTCAAAAATGTATCTGCGTGTCTGTCCGCAAGCAGGTAGTCAAACCGGATCCCGCTTCTCACAAATACTTTCTTCACGCCGGGCAGTTTCCGCAGCTTCCGGAGAAGCGCCAGATAATCACTGTGATCGATTTTCAGGTTTTTACAGGGTTTCGGGTACAGGCAGCGCCGGCCGGGACAGGCGCCTTTTTCCGTCTGTTTTCCGCATGCCGGGAAACGGAACTGGGCGGTCGGTCCCCCGACATCATGGATATATCCTTTAAACTCTTTCTCTTTAGTAAACAATTCCGCTTCCCGGATCAGGGATTCATGGCTCCTCGCCTGGACAATCCTTCCCTCATGGAATGTGAGCGCGCAGAAATTACATTCGCCAAAGCATCCCCTGTTCGAGGTAAGGGAATACTTTACTTCCTGAAAAGCCGGTATACCGCCTTCCCTGTCATAAGACGGATGCCACCTCCGCATAAACGGCATATCGTAGACATCATCCATTTCCTGCTGCGTCAGCGGTTTTGCAGGCGGATTCTGGACGACATAGAGACTGCCGTCATAGCATTCATAAAGCCGCTTTCCGTTGCAGGGATCCGTATTCATGTACTGGACGCGGAAACTCTCTGCATAAGCCTGCTTCGAATCACGGATGTTCTCAAAGTCAGGGAGCCGGACCGCATCATAGATATCCTCCTCCTGTCGCGTCTTATAAACTGTTCCGTCGATGAAGGTCAGATAGCGTATATCCAGTCCGCCTGCAAGCGCATCGGCAATCTCAACGATGCTGTGTTCTCCCATTCCGTAGGAAATCAGGTCCGCCCCCGAGTCCAGAAGGATCGACCGGCGCACTTTTCCTGACCAGTAATCATAATGCCCGAGCCGCCGGAGAGACGCCTCAATCCCGCCGATAATGAGCGGGACTTTTTTATACTTCTTCCGGATCATATTGCAGTAGACAATCACCGCATAATCCGGCCGTCTGCCTGTTTTCCCGCCCGGGCTGTAGGCATCGGTTTTTCTGCGCCTGCGCGCCACGGTATAGTGGTTCACCATAGAATCCATGTTGCCGGACGATACCAGGAAACCGAGGCGCGGCTCCCCGTATTCGCAGATGCTGTCGGGATTTTTCCAGTCCGGCTGGCAGATGAGCCCGACTGAATATCCGTGAGCCTCCAGAATTCTCCCGATGATGGCCATGCCGAAGCTCGAGTGATCGACATAGGCATCGCCGCAGACATAGACAAAGTCCACCTGTGAGAGTCCCCTGTCAGTCATATCCTGTTTTGAAAGAGGCATGAATCCGTCCGCTGCCGCCATAGTTGTCTCCATTTATGATACAGAACAGGACGGGCCGCCCTTTTACGGGCGGCCCTCCGCTTGTTATCAGGTCTGCTTCTTATTTCATGAATGTTTCATCCATCATCTGCTGCAGATATTCTTCATACTTCGCTTTGACGTCTTCCGGAACGATATCCGCGATAGCCCCTGCGGAAAGCGTTCCGTTCTGAAGGGTTCCGTAGATCACTTCCCCGCCGAAGCTGCCATCCTCTACAGCCTTCATGGAAGCGCTGACCATGGCGGAATTGTCCGTCACCTGGGAGCAGATGATGCACTCGTTCTGTCCGAGGATATCCGCCGGCTGTCCGATATCATAGATCTTCACTTCGCCGGCCGCCTTGTTCGCTTCATCAATTGCCTGGCGGGCACCGGAGTCGACTGCGGAGGCGTCGCCGAAGAAGACGTCCGCGCCGTTGTCGATCATGGCTTTCGCAAATTCAATTCCCTTGTCGGAAGCATCGAAGGA
>CACZTA010000127.1 GCA_902783935.1 uncultured Lachnospiraceae bacterium
CCATAAAAAAAGTCGCCTCCTTTTCGCACTTTTACGAGTACGACAAGCGGTGACTGTACACATCCCCGGGCGTGTCCTCATGCTTCTCATGAAACCGCTCCGGTACCTCCCGCATATTGGCGGGCTTATCCTGCACAGTGACTTGTCGCCAGTATCCTTACATGACATTCGCTCCACGGAAAACCTGCATCGGTGTGCAGCAACCTCACGCTGCATCGCTATCATGTCACAGCAAATGCTAGTATACACGAAAACCCCCTGCAAATGCAAGGGGTTTCTTTTGAATCTTTATAAAAGATTTTTCATTCAGAAAACATCCGAGAAGTCAACCACCGTGACGCCCGTGTTGTCATCTCTCCTGACCTTCGGGTTTTCACCGGCTTCCCTCGCTGCGTCCATGATTTCATCCAGCGACGGGCGCTTTACCATCCGGAGATCACCGTCTGCGGGGATATACGGCACATCCGCCTCAGCTTCATCCGCGGCAAACGGGATCATTCCCGGGTCGGCCGCATCTTTCCCGACGCCTGCCATGACCTGCTCCACCGCGGAGACGACATCTGACACATGCATGTCAGCAGGAATTTCTTCCGGCTTTTCATCTTCAGAAGTACCGAAGCGGAACAGCTCCGCGTCATTTTCGCTTCCGAACAGGGTAACGCCGGCATCATTGACCGTTTCCGTCTTCGCTTCCGGGGCTGCAGGTGCTTCAGGCACTGCTGCTTCCGCAGCGGTTTTCTCTGCCGTGCCTTCCTGCTCTTTATTCTCTGCGGCAGGTGTTTCCTCCTGCCCGTTTTTCGCCGCTTCTTTCGCCGCTTTCTTCTGCGCTTTCTTTAAGGCTCTCTTCTCCGCCCTCGTCAGCGGGGCCGGCGTCTCGGGTGTCTCTCCGTTCACTGCGGCGATATTGTCCTTGACAGCTGCCTTGATCGTATCGGTGTCGATCCCGCTCTGGTCATCCGGATCAAGTCCTGCGGCAATAACCGCATTGACGTCTTCGGCTTCTTCCTCTTCCTCGTCGTCTCTCGGTTTCCATAATTCGGAGAGAACAAACAGGATAATGATCAGTACAACGACAAGCGCGATGATAATGATGCCTTCCAGGCTGTGCATCGCCATCATGATGTAGCCGATATACGGCACCGCAACCGCCACCTTGGGGACTGAGTTCCGGAGCATGACCGTCTCATCCTGGCCTTCCGGATTGGCTGCGCTCACTGCTGTAAATGTCCCGCTGTCCGGATCACACGTCTTCAGGATATAGGCATAAGTTGCCGTGTCGCTGTCCTTCAGGACTTCATCGCCCGGTTTCAGGTCCCGGACGTCCACGTTTGTCGAATACGTGATGGAGCCGAGCGGAAGATTTGTATCCATAGACGGAGTGTCCACGATCGTCGTCATAACTCCCGCGACTGACGGAACCAGAATTGCGGCCGCAACCAGGATCGCAGCGATCAGGAACAGATTGACGATGAACTTCAGAAATTTTGACATGATATTCTCCTTCTCAGGTTTATCCCATAATCCAGTATATTCTACCATTTTAAGTGCGAGATGTACACAGGTTTTTTTCTTTCATGTTTTTCCCGGTTTTCTGCTCTCTGCCCGTCATGCGGGCGCCGGGAAGGTCACTTGTCACTGCTTCTCAAATCTACTATAATGTGATTCATGACAGATACAGTAAAATCCATTGAAGATATGTCCTTAAATGCCTGGCCGTCCAGCCAGGTTCAATACTATGACGGGTGGGTGCTGCGTTATTCCGGTTTTTACACGCACCGCACAAACTGCGTGGAACAGCTCGGGGTTTCCTGCCTGCCCCTCGCGGAAAAGATCCGGTTTTGTGAAAACATATACCGGCGCTGGAAGACTCCCTGCATTTTCAAGATCTCCCCTATCGGAGATCCGGCACTCGACGGGCTGCTCGCTGAACGCGGATATGTCATCGAGCATCATACGACTGTCATGACTGCTTCGCTCGTGAATCTGCCGGCCTTCGTTTCCTCCCATCCCCTGCGGATCGAGCCGCGCGTCACACCGCAGTGGATCGACGGCCTCTTCCGCCTCAAACACATGGACGATCCCTTTTTCAGGCGCATTGTCCCCCGTATGTACGACGCGATCCCTATGGATGAGATCGCCGTCTCCCTGACGGAAGACGGCTGCATCACTGCACTCGGTCTCGGCATTCTGGACAGGGATGCGGTCGGAATCTACGCGATCCATGTGGCTGAACACAGACGGCGTTCCGGCATCGGCAGGGAAATTGTCTCCACTCTGCTGCGCGAGGCTTCCGCCAGAGGATCTGTCCGCGCCTATCTTCAAGTCGTCACTGATAATGCTCCCGCCAAAGCGCTTTACAGGGGCTGCGGATTCCGGGAGGAATATTGCTGCTGGTATCGCTGCAAGGAGGTCTGAATGCAATTTCTGCAACTTCTTATGAAGATCAGGACGCCCGTCATGGATTATTTCATGCTTGGTGTCAGCTGGCTCGGCACCCCGTTTTTCGCAGCAGGACTCATTCTCTGGATCTACCTGAATGTCAGCAAGAAGACTGCCTGCGGAATCGGTATCTCCTTCCTGCTCTCATGCATGATCTGCCAGGGCATTAAAGTCCTGGTGCGCATGCCGCGTCCATGGATCCTGGAGCCCGACCGGACGGTATTCTCTCCTGCAGAGATTGCGCTGCACACTGCCACCGGTTACTCGTTTCCCAGTATTCACGCCCAGACTGCTGCCTGTATCTGTGAATCCCTTCTTCATTATAATAAGAAGAAAGCAGTGACGGTTCCTTCCGCCATCCTGCTCTTCCTTATTCCGTTTTCACGCATGTATCTCGGATTCCATACCCCGTTTGATATCATTGCCGGCTTTGCCGCGGCAACTGCTGTCAATCTGCTCGTGTGGCATTTCTGGCCGCGGGTTTCAAATAAGACCGGCGGCGACGGTGCGATTGCCTTCTTCATCGCAGGGCTTGCATGCGTCCTGTTTTTCATGAGCCTTGCACTGTACCGGAACGGGACCGTTGAACTTCATCTGATAAAAGACGCCATGCAAACAGCAGGAATCGCTGCCGGCTTCGCTGCAGCCTTCTATATTGAACGCCGTTTTATCCGTTTTTCCACTGGGGGAACCCGGGTGCAGAAACTGCTTCGTTTTGCAATAGCCCTCGCCGGTTTCTTCATTATCAGCTTCCTCACAAAAATAATATCCGACACTTCGGCTGTCCTGGCTGTTCTCCGCTACCTGATTGGCGGACTGTGGCTTTTCGGGGCCGCCCCCTTCGTCTTTGTCAGGACCGGCCTTATGAAAAAAGAATCCTGAATGCAGATAAATAATCCGTGATATTCCCACAAAAAAAAGAGTGCTTGCGCACTCTTTTTTCTGCTGTTCATCAGGAGACGCTTTTTGTCAGATAAGCTTCGATCCGCTCCATCGCTTCCTGCTCGTCTTCTCCGTTAGCCGAAATAACGACCTCAGCACCTGTATCAAGCCCGAGGGTCATCATCCCCATAATGCTTTTGGCATTCACGCGCCGGTTCTCGGATTCAACGTAAACGTCGCTCCGAAACTGACTCGCCATCTGCACAAGCAAGGCAACCGGCCTGGTCTCAAGACCGTTGTTCAGGCGAATCGTGATCTCCCTTTTTGTCATAATAGTCCTCCTCCATGAACATTTACAGGAAACGGATTAATCTGTTTCCGTTTCGCCCCGCGTGCGCCGCATCTTCATATCCGCCGCATAAGCGCAGAGCTTTCTCAGCCGGTGATTCACACCGGACTTTCCGATCCGTGGATTTAAGTACTCCCCGAGCTCAGTCAGGGACGCATCCGGGAAAGCGAGACGGATCTCAGCCATTTCCCTCAACTGGGGAGTCAGTTCTCCGAATCCGCCGTTATCCCGGATATACCTGATATCCTCGATCTGACGCACGGCAGATACAACTGTTTTATTGAGGTTGGCCGTCTCACAGTTTACACGCCTGTTGACAGACCCCCGCATTTCCTTCATGACTCTCACGCTTTCAATGTTGAGGAAAGAAATACTGGCGCCGATCGTTCCGAGGAAACTGACGATCTGATCCCCCTCTTTCAGATACACCACATAACTCTTTTTGCGCCGGACGACTTTCGCATCGAGCCCCGTCTCGCGCATCGCCTTCCTGACAACCGCAGCAGACGCTTCATCCGGACAGACGATTTCAAGATGATAGGATTTCTCCGGATCACTGACAGATCCCGCTGTCAGGAAAGCCCCGCGGAGAAACGCTCTCCGGCAGCATTCCCTTCGGAGAACTGACGGATGTCCCGCAGCAGCTGCAACCGCGGCTGCGCGCTCCGCATCCGGAAGGCGGAAAAATCTGCTCTCATGTGCGCCTGACGGATCCTGCTCCCGGCACAAAGCTATGTCTATATTAAACGCTCTCTCAAGTAAAGTAAAGAGCTTTCTCGAAGCGGCTTCATTCTCTGTCCGGAATCCGGCAAGACTGCCGTCCGCTTCTTCCCGCTCCCCCGCGAGCAGGACATATGCCGAAAGCTCTGCGATCCGGCAGTGCCTTGCCTGTGTATCCACCGCTGCCAGCTCGCGCTTCACGTCTCCGGAAAAAGACATTTCACATCCCTCAACTGTCAGAACGTCCCGAAGCAGTTACCGCGCTCCCGGAATCTGGTCGAAATCCCCGAGAAAACGGATCTCGGGAACAAGCTCTACGCCCGTACTCGCAAGCACCCGGTCCCTGACTTCGGAGATCAGTTCCGCCACATCCGATGCCGTGGCGTTGCCCGCATTGATAATAAACCCGCAGTGCTTTTCGGAAACCTGTGCGCCCCCGCGGGCATAGCCGCGGAAGCCTTCATCCATGATCAGCTTTCTAGCGAAATATCCTTCCGGTCTCCGGAAGGTACTGCCCGCACTCGGAAACTCCAGCGGCTGCTTCTCCTGGCGCCGCGAACGGAGATCATCCATCACGGCGCGGATCTCCTCTTTCACGCCCGGCCGGAGTTCGATCTCCGCCTCAAGAATCACCGA
>CACZTA010000128.1 GCA_902783935.1 uncultured Lachnospiraceae bacterium
GAGACAACGGGGTCTCCTTCCGGTTCAACAGTGAAGTCCGCTCGATAAGAAATGAGAACGGCAGATTTCTCGTCGGGACAGATAATGGCCTTTTTTCTGCCGCGGCTGTCGTCAATGCCGCCGGCCTCAGGTCAGACGTGGTGAGGGAGTTTATTAAGAAGCCGCTGCTGAGGCTGTATCCGACAGCTGCAGATTACATTGTGCTGGATACGGATGAAGGTAAAAAACTCCGCCATATCATCTTCCATGAAGGAGAAACCGGGAAAGGACTGACGCTTGTCCCGACGGTCGACGGAAACATCCTCGTGGGACCGACGAACCGTGAACCGGAAGAGGACACAAGATCTCATTCCGGATACAGCGTGAGCGCCGACGGACTGGAACAGCTGAAAAACCTGTGCAGAGCAGTCGCCCCGTCGATCGATGCGGACAGGCAGATCCGCGCCTTCGGCTCCCTCCGGCCGAACCCGTACCGGGTGCATGAAGAAGCAGGCAGGATTGTCAGGGAAGATGCCCGGATCAAAGATTTTTCGCTTCTCGAAGAAGACGGTTTTTTCAGCCTCATCGGCATCAAGACGCCGGGCCTGACATTTTCGAATGAACTTGGCCGGCTTGCAGCTGACAGGGCAGCTGCATTCACAGGCAGGACCGCTCTCCGGAAGAGCTTTGACCCTTGCCGCAGGGCAATCGTCAGGACGAGGGATCTGTCCGCGGAAGAGCGGGCAGCCATGATACAGCGGGATCCCGGCTATGGCGAGATTATATGCGGATGCATGGAAGTATCCCGTTCTGAAATCGTACAGGCGGTCCGGCGGGGCGCCCGCGATTTTGAAGCGGTGAAGCGGAGGACCGGTGCAGGTATGGGAGTATGCCAGGGAAGCCGGTGCAGGAAAAGAATATGGGATATACTGCGAGATGAAAGACAGGTTTAACAGAACAATTGATTATATGCGGATCTCGATCACGGACCGCTGCAACCTCCGGTGCAGGTACTGTATGCCGGATGGCTGCGATAAGGTTTCCATGGACCAGATTCTTACTTATGAGGAGATTGAACGGATATGCCGTGCCGCTGCCCGTCTAGGGATCAGGAAGATAAAGCTCACGGGCGGTGAACCTCTGGTCAGGCTCGGGTGCACGGACCTGGTAAAGCAGCTGAAGATGACGGAAGGAATTGACGAGGTCACGCTCACCACGAACGGACAGATCCTGGGCCGGTATCTTGATGACCTGAAAGCTGCCGGGACAGACGGCATCAATATCAGCCTGGACACGCTTGACCCCGGCAGATACGAATATATTACAGGCGGGGGATGCCTGGAGAAGACCCTGCAGGCCATCGATCTTTCTGCAAAAGCGGGCATTCCGACGAAAGCAAACTGCGTGCTTCAAAAAGGGTTTAACGAAGACGAGATCCTGAGTCTGGCTCAGTACGCATTCGATAAGGGCATTCAGATGAGATTTATCGAGCTGATGCCGATCGGTATCGCGGATCCTTCGCGGGGAATCTCCAATGAACAGGTTCTGCAGATCCTGAATGAGAAATGGCCCGGTCTTACAGAGGATGACATGAGGCACGGAAACGGGCCGGCTGTCTACTACAGGAGGCCCGGCATCCCGGGCGGAATCGGGCTGATCAGTGCGATTCACCATCGATTCTGTTCCGGCTGCAACAGGATCAGGCTGACGTCACAGGGACAGATCAAGCCCTGCCTGTGTTATGAGAACGGAATTGATCTGAAGCCGTATCTGAAGCAGTCAGATGAGGAACTGGAAGCTGCGCTGAAACAGGCCATTCTTGAAAAACCCATGGAGCACTGTTTTACCGAAGCGCGCTTCGGATCAGAAGAACACAGACTGATGTCCCAGATCGGAGGATAGACATTTATATGAAAAATAAAGGGAAAGTGATTGCGGTCTGCACAAGTGACAGAAAAGGGATCGCGAAAACAGAGGTGCCTTTTATCCGCCTGATCCCGGATACGGGGATCGAGGGAGATGCCCATGCAGGCAGGTGGCACCGCCAGGTCAGCCTGCTTGCGCTTGAAAAGATTGAAGCCTTCCGGCAGAAAGGGGCGCAGGTGGAATTTGGCGCTTTTGGCGAAAACATCGTTATAGAAGGCTTTGACCTCCGCGCACTGCCGGTCGGTACCAGGTTCCGGATCGGTGACACACTGCTGGAACTGACACAGATAGGCAAGGAGTGCCATACACACTGTGCAATCTATCATCAGGTCGGGGACTGTATCATGCCGAGGGAAGGGGTGTTTACGGTCGTGCTCGAAGGCGGCGTTGTAAAACCCGGGGACGAGGCTGAACTGATTGAAGCGGATCCGGACCGGCCTTTTACGGCGGCGTGGATCACCCTTTCCGATAAAGGCGCGGCGGGAGAACGCGAAGACAAAAGCGGACCGCTGATCGGAGAACTTCTGACAAAGGAAGGCTACACTGTGATCGAAGGACTGCTGCTTCCCGACGGCGTGGAAGCGCTGAAGCGGCAGCTGATCCGTCTCGCCGACCAGAGACAGGTAAATGTGATCTTTACAACAGGCGGAACAGGCTTCTCCCCGAGAGACCTGACGCCCGAAGCGACGATTGCGGTCTGCGACAGAATGGCGCCGGGCATCGCAGAGGCAGTCCGCGCGTATTCCATGACGAAAACGCCGTCAGCCATGCTGTCGAGAGCAGCAGCCGGCATCCGGAAACAGACCCTGATCATCAACCTGCCGGGCAGCCCGAAGGCAGTCAGGGAATGCCTTGAATTCCTGCTTCCCCCGCTGGAACACGGATTAAAAATCATGCTCGGACGGGACGGGGAATGTGCGTCGCGCCGGACAGGGGGAACAGACGGAGAAAAACATGAGTGAATTTACACATTTCGATGAAAACGGAAACGCGTACATGGTTGACGTCTCAGATAAGGAGATTACCCGCAGAACGGCAGTGGCACAGGGAAAGATCCATATGAGCAGGGAGGCCATGGATGCCGTGCTGGGCCGCAGAATAAAAAAAGGGGATGTTTTTACCGTAGCCCAGATCGCCGGGATCATGGGCGCCAAGCGCACTTCAGAGCTGATCCCGATGTGCCATCCGATCAGCATGACGAATGCCTCCGTCACTTTCAGTACAGATGAAGAGGCGTGCGAGATCACCGTGTTCTGCAAAACAGTTACTGAGGGCAAAACGGGCGTCGAGATGGAAGCGCTGACAGGCGTGTCCGCTGCATTGCTGACGATCTATGACATGTGCAAAGCCATCGATAAGCGGATGCGGATCAGCGATATCCATCTTGTGGAAAAGACCGGAGGCCGGAGCGGCCATTTTAAGTATATTCTGACCGGTGAAAACCGGGATTCAGGAATATAAAAAACCAGTAAAAGAAGGTTTGAAGAAAGGAGAAACTGAAAATGAAAAAACTGTTGGCAATGTTTCTCAGTGCTGCGATGGTGATGTCATTTGCCATCTGCGCAAATGCCGATGAGGACGGCGGCGTCCTGATGATGGCGACGACGACAAGTACGGAAGACACGGGACTGCTCGATTATCTCCAGCCGCTTTTTAAAGAAGATACGGGGATTGACCTCCAGTGGACGGCCGTCGGAACAGGCGAAGCCCTGAAGCTCGGCGAAGACGGGCAGGTCGATATCGTCCTTGTGCACGCAAAAGCCAGCGAGGAAGAGTTCATCGCAAACGGATTCGGCGTGGAGCGATTCCCGGTTATGTATAATGATTTCGTCATCGTAGGCCCCGCCGAACCGATCGAAAAGACAGATGATGTCGCTGCCGTGTTCGGGACGATTCAGGAGGAGCAGCTTCCGTTTGTGTCGCGCGGCGATGACTCCGGCACGGACAAAAAAGAAAAGAAGATCTGGACAGAACTTGAACTTGATCCGGCAGAAAACCCGAATTATATCGAATCCGGACAGGGCATGGGCGCCACTCTGACAATGGCCAATGAGAAGAATGCCTACTGCATGACGGACCGCGGCACATGGCTCAAGCAGTCCATCGATTCTGAAAACGACTACGTGATTGACATTGTCTGCGAAGGCGGCAAGCAGCTGCTCAACCAGTACGGCGTCATCGCTGTCAATCCCGAGAAGTATCCGGATCTCAACAATGAAGCTGCTAACAAGTTCATCGAGTGGATTACTTCCGAAAAAGTCCAGAAGCTTATCGGCGAGTTCGGCGTTGAAGAATACGGCCAGGCACTGTTTACACCCAACGCGGGAACAGACAGCTGATCATGCTTGACTGGATAAGGGGAGTCTTCTCCAATCCCGCTGTGCAAAGTGCGGTCAGAGTCACATTTATCATGGCGTTTGCTTCTACCGCGATATCTTCCGGCATCGGGATTGCGGCAGGACTCTGGCTTCAGAAACATAATTTTTTCGGGAAACGGGTTATTATCAGGATAAACAGAACCCTCATGGGGGTTCCCCCTGTCGTCATCGGACTGCTCGTTTACCTGCTTACCATGCGCGGAGGACCTCTGGGTCCTCTGTCGCTTCTTTTTACCGTCAGGGGGATGATCCTCGCCCAGGTGCTGATCATAACGCCGATCATCAGCGGTATGGTCTATTCATATGCAGCCGGCGCCGTGCCCGCGATTCAGGAGTTCGCAATAACGATGGGAGCTGATAAACGGCAGACGAACCGGCTTATTATCAGTGAACTGAGAAATGAGATCTATTTCTGCATCATAGCCGGATTCGGCAGGGCGATCAGCGAAGTCGGCTCCGTCATGCTCGTCGGAGGGAATATCAAGGGACATACAAGGACGATGACCACCATGATTTCGCTCCTCAAAAGCCAGGGCATTTACTCAGAGGGAATCGGGCTGGGACTCATGCTCCTGCTTATCGCATTCATTCTGCAGACGCTCGGAGATTATTTGAGAAAGGAAGAGGTCCGGAATGAGAATTACTGAGCTTCGGAAAAAGGTCGGCGGCATGGAAATCCATGTCCCGGATCTGCGGATTGAGAGCGGCAGGATACACGGACTTGTCGGGCCCAACGGATGCGGAAAAACGACGCTTCTGAAAATGATCATGGGCATCATCCGTCCGGATTCCGGAACGGTCGACTTCGAAGGGCTCCGGCCGACGGATATCACCATGACCAGCCAGAGGCCGTACCTGATGCGGGCAAGTGTTTATGACAATATCGTCTATCCGCTGAAAATCAGAGGGGCAGGAATTGATCAGGGAGAAATTGATGATCTTCTTGAGAGAACAGGGCTTCTGCCTCACAAACATCAGTACGCGGGCAGCCTTTCCAGCGGGGAACGGCAAAAACTGTCTTTCCTCCGCGCAATCGTGTTTCATCCGTCCATGATTCTGGTTGACGAGACCTTTTCCAATCTGGATCCCGACAGCGAAGCTCTTTTCAGGGAAATGATCCTCGAGCGCCGCGAAAAAGACGGCGCTGCATGGCTGATTGTCAGCCACCAGTGGGACAGGATGAATTCGATTTTTGATGAGATTCATCACATGGAAAAGGGAAGAATCGTAAAAAGAGACGGAAATCTTAACGGAGCAATAAAATGAATCTTCTTAATGTAGATACCATAGGCGGTGCGAGAGCCAGACTGATGGAGTACTGCGGGGACATTTTCCCGGGAACGGAAACGGCCGGACTGATCAGCGCTGTCGGGAGGATCCTTTCTTCCGATCTGTGTTCTTCAGAAAACATTCCGCCGTACAGGAGGTCTACGGTTGACGGATACGCGGTCAGGAGTGCGGATCTCGGGGCTGCTTCGGAAATGCTTCCGACGTTTCTGCGCGTGACGGGCGAGGTTATGCTCGGCAGGAACTCTTCGGATCTGTCAGTAGAATCCGGCTGCTGCGTTTACACACCCACCGGAGGGGAAATCCCGCGCGGCGCGGACAGTGTCGTCATGGTGGAATACTGTGAAACTTTCGGAGAGGGGATGCTTGCCGTTTCCGGTCCGGCATCTCCGGGAGAGAATATCGTACAGGCCGGGGAAGACATTAAACGAGGGGAAATACTTCTCAAAAAAGGCCGGGTCCTGCGTGCGCAGGATATCGGGACGATGGCAGCTGCCGGGATTACATCGGTACCTGTTTTTATTCCATGGACGGTCACGATTATTTCCACCGGCGATGAGCTGGTTCCTCCCGATGCGGTTCCGGGACCCGGACAGATCCGGGACGTCAATTCGTATACCATTGCTGCCCGAAGTATCCGGGAAGGACTGCGCGTCGGCAGGATGATCGCCGTAAAAGACGACCGGGGAGCGCTGCAGGAAGCGCTTGAAGAAGCCAAAAAGGACAGCGACGTGATCGTGATGTCCGGCGGAAGCTCAAAAGGGAAAAAGGATATGTCTGCAGAGCTTATTGAAGCAGCTGCCGACAGCGGTGTCATAACGCACGGGGTTGCGGCGAAGCCCGGAAAACCGACTATTACGGGGTTTGACAGAGAAAGCCGGACGATGTTCATCGGGCTTCCGGGACATCCGGCTGC